>CAYULV010000150.1:0-2620 GCA_964445655.1 uncultured Granulosicoccaceae bacterium
TCTTACCGGGGGTACTGGGCATTGTCGCGTTCGCGCTGACCTTGCCGTTTACACGCATAGCTGTGCTCGAATCGAGCCCGCTGGATGTGTTTACCCTGCGTCTTTTCATCGCGTCAGCAGTCGCGGCTCTCGTATTGTGGCTGACTCGAACACCCATCCCGCCGCGCCAGACATGGCGGATGCTCAGCCTCGTTGTGCTCGGTGTGGTGTTCGGGTTCCCGCTGTTTACATCCTTGGCCATGCATAGCGAAGCCTCGGCTCACGGTGGGGTCGTACTAGGCATCCTGCCGCTGGCAACCGCCTTAGTGGCCACCCTCATGCACAAGGAGAGACCAACAGCTGCTTTCTGGGTGACTGCACTGATGGGCAGTATTCTGGTTTTGGTGTTTTCTCTGATAGGGGGCGCCGCCAGTAAAGATGTCGGTATCAGTTACGGCGATATCTATCTTTTTCTGGCGATAGTGTCGGCAAGCCTTGGCTACGCTGCAGGTGGTGGTTTGTCGCGAATAATGCCTGCCTGGCAGGTCATCAGTTGGGCATTGGCAGTATGCCTGCCGGTAGGGTTGTTACTGCTCCTTACTGTCGATTTCGCTAACCTGCGTCAATCGGATTCCGCTTTCAAGCTCACAGGCTCCCTGTTGTATCTGGGGCTCATCAGTCAGTACGGTGGTTTTCTACTCTGGTATCGCGCATTGGCACTCGATGGCGTAGCCCGTGCCAGTCAGATCCAGTTGTCGCAGCCTTTCCTGACGCTTATTGGTGCCTGGCTGTTGTTGGGTGAGTCAATCGATGTCGTCACGATCGTGTTCGCCGTACTTATTCTGTTGACCATCGTGATATCCCGACAAGTCAGGATTGTCCAGCCGTCATGATGATGCAAAGTAGCTTCTACTATGTGCTGGCCGTGCTCATTTGGGGTTCGACCTGGTTTGCGATTCGATTTCAGTTAGGCGTGGTCGATGAGTCTGTCTCGCTGGTTTATCGCTTCGGACTGGCCGCCGTATTGCTGTTGGGCTGGTGCCTGCTAAGAGGCTTTTCACTGCGCTTTCGGTGGCGCGATCATATCGCGATGGCTGCTCAGGGCGCGTGCCTGTTCAGTATCAATTATCTGCTTTTCTACTGGTGTACCGGCCTTATAACGTCCGGGCTGGTGGCGGTCATTTTTTCTACCGTGATTGTCATGAATATTGTTAATGGCGCAGTGTTTCTCAAGCGCAAAATCAACCCGCTTGTATTGCTCGCTGCAGTCATCGGGCTGATCGGTATCGTTTTGGTGTTTTGGGAAGAAATCAGCAGCACTCAAGACGCACGACAAGAAGATGTTCTGGCGGGTCTTGGTATCGGTCTTGTTGCAACCTACTTTGCTTCGCTTGGTAATATCTTGTCAGCGCGTAATCAGGCAGCGGGTTTACCTGTCATGCAAAGCAACGCAATTGGTATGGCTTATGGGGCAATACTGATGACGTTCTACGCTGCTTTCACAGGTACGAGCTTCACGATGGACTGGTCAATGCCTTATATTGCATCACTGGTCTATCTGAGTGTGTTTGGTTCCATCATCGCGTTTGGCGCCTACCTTAGCTTGATTGGTCAGATCGGTGCAGATCGCGCCGCTTACGCGACTGTGTTGTTCCCGATCGTAGCGCTCTTGATCAGTAGTGTCTTCGAAGGCTTTGAGTGGACAGCGCTTTCACTGGCAGGCATGGCGCTGGTGCTGGCCGGTAATGTGTTGATCGTGGGACGGAAAACCCTGTTACGTCGATAATCGATACGTCGGTTACGGGCTGAGCACTTTAAGTGCCCAGCCCGTTTGCCATCAGTCTTTCAAGATAAAAGAGACTTTCATGGTGACGCGATACTCGGCAATCTTGCCGTCATCGACTATCGCTTTTTGCTCCTTGATCCAGACACTCTTGACGTTCTTCAGGGACTTGTTGGCTCGCTTGACGCCTTGCTCAACGGCATCGTCGAATCCCTTCGTGGAAGAGGCGATAATTTCGGTGACTTTTGCTACTGACATCGTTTTTCCCTTTTTGGATGATAATGTTCGGAACTGCAAACTTCGGACTCAGTGTACTGAATTCTGAGGCCATAATTTAAGTTCCTGTGAGGATGCTCGACCATGGAAATGCCCGTTTCGGCACAGCCGTTCAATTTTGATCAAGTCATCTCGCGTAAGGATACCGCGAGTTTGAAATGGGATAAATACCGGAATCAGGATATATTGCCGTTCTGGGTGGCCGATATGGACTTTGAAATGGCGCCTGTCATTCATCAGTCGCTAATTGAACGTTTGCAGCACCGGGTTCTCGGTTACACCGTGGTCCCCGACGGCCTGATTGAAGCCGTACAAAAACATCTTGTCGACGAATACGGCTGGTCAATCGACCCGGACTGGGTGGTTTGGATTCCAGGCGTTGTAGCGGGATTGGCAGCAAGCTGTCGTGCCTATTGTCCGGACGGTGGGGAGATACTTGTCAACCCACCTATCTATCATCACTTTTATGATTCGCATTTGTCCGATCGGCAAAAATTGACAAAGGTGCCGATGCACAAGGTTGGAGATCGATGGACCTATGACATTGATGCAATGGAGAAAGCCATCAATGCGAATACAAAA
>CAYULV010000150.1:2720-9739 GCA_964445655.1 uncultured Granulosicoccaceae bacterium
TTGTTCGTTTGCCATTATCAGCGATACGGAGTTACGCGATCAGTTTCGCGCTGCCCGTCAGTCAATCGTACCTTTGGTTCCACCACTGGCTTTTGAAGCAACCCGTGCAGCCTATGCCGAGGGCGGGCCATGGAGACAAGCCTTATTACGATATCTGGCAGGAAACTACGCTTACCTGAAACAGGAATTCGCAACCATAAACGGTGTGCGCCTCGAGCCCATTCAGGCAACTTATCTGGCCTGGATTGACGCAACAGAGCTTGGCCTTGATGACACGCAAGGTTTTTTTGAAAAACACGGTGTCGGTTTATCCAATGGGGAACAGTTTGGTCAAGCTCAGTTTGTGCGGCTCAATTTTGCCTGTCCTCGTGCAACGCTCGAGGAAGGCGTGTTACGTATTCGCAAGGCCGTTGCTGGTCTCGCCTGAGCAACTCACGGTATTGTAGTTCGCGTCATTGTTGGTAGCGCAATGATTGACTATCCACGGTTTCGATGTGCTGATTTATTTATGTGCGCTCTGGTAGCTTCATCTTGCCCTCATCAATAGCCTTGATCAGGTTCATCGTCATGCGCGCTGAGGCACCCCACAAAACTTCACCGTCATAGGGTTCATAGACGATGATGGGGTGTCGTCTTGCGGTGTCCGGATCCAATTCATCGCGGCCACGCAATGTGAAGTTATCGCGCTGGGTCAGCCATTGGAGTGGAATGGTAAAAGCCCGAGACACTTCACTTTGCTGCAAGGTCAGGGGTTGTGGCCATTCAACCGTACCGACAACCGGGGTTACCTTGTAATAGCTGATGGTTGTGTAGTCGTATAGCCTTCCCAGCAGGCTGACCTTGCTCGGATGCACACCGATCTCCTCGTGGGCCTCACGCAAGGCAGTTTCCTCGGCGCTGGCGTCCGTGGGGTCCTTGCGCCCACCCGGAAAGGCTACCTGACCACTGTGTCGGTCTTTATCGTTACTGGCGCGCCGGATAAACAGCAGTTGCCATGTCGCGTCGTGCCAAACAAGTGGCATCAGCACGGCCGCTTCACGCAATGGTTTGGCGGAAAGTTGATCTTGGGGGATATCGGAGTCCTTGTGCAGGCCTTCGTCACCTTGAACTGTCAATTCACTGAGTTTGTCGTGCATCAGTTCAGTATAGTGTGCGCTGTTGTAGCCCACGAGTATTCAAGAGAAGAAACATGCATATCGATCTGGCCAGTCTCAGTCCTCTGGAAATCTATGCTGCGATGACACAAACCATCGTACCGCGTCCGGTCGCATGGATACTGACAGAAAATGAAAACGCCAGTTTCAATCTGGCGCCATATTCCTACTTCAATGCCATCAGTAGTGCGCCACCAATGGGGATTGTGTCGGTGACCGTCGCACCTGATCGCGATATCAAGGACACACGCCATAATCTCGAGACTCGAGGTGACTGCGTCATTCACATTGCCCACAAGGAGATGGCGGCGGCAATGACGGCGTCGTCCGCGTCGATCGATCGCGATGTGTCGGAGGTAAGCGAACTTGGGCTTGAGACGGTCGCTATGCCGGGCTCTAGATTGCCTCGGCTTAAAGACGCACGGGTGGCTTACGCGGGAAAGCTCGTCGATACCAAAATGATCAATCGTCAGTGGCTTGCGTTCATTGAGTTCACGGATATCCATATCGCCGACGAACTTGTCAGTGAAGATGCCAAGGGGCGACTCAAGGTTGATGCCGCGAAGCTCGATCCAATCGGGCGTCTTGGTGGTGGTGAATATGTTACTGCTGGCGAAGTCATTTATATAGAGCGCCCCGCTTGAAAATGTCTCGAACAATCAGGTTCGGGATGCTTGTACTGGCGGTTCTTTTGTTGGTGGTGATGTGGTCGTTTCTGCCTTTGAGTGAATGGATCGAAGGCTTTCGTTTGTGGATTATCGATCTCGGCTGGGTGGGTGTCCTGGCCTTTGTTCTCGCTTATATCGTTTTGACCGTAGTGCTCGGTCCGGCTACGGCCTTGACCTTGACCGCAGGGCTTGCCTACGGATTCTGGGGATTTTTTTTGGTCGTGGTATCAGCAACCTTGGCTGCGTCCGTTGCGTTTTTATTGGGACGTTATCTCGCGCATCAACGTGTGCTGGACATGATCGAGCGAGATTCACGGATGAAATCATTGCATCAGGCGTTCAGTGATGAAGGTTGGCGTGTTGTGGTCTTGCTTCGCCTGAGTCCTCTGATTCCCTATGGTATGCAGAATTACTTGTTTTCCGTCACCAATATCGGGTTTCTACCTTATGTGATCGCGACGGTGATCGGCATCATGCCAGCCACGGCTCTGTATGTTTATATCGGTTCGCTTGGCGCTAGTGCTGGCGGTGAGGGAGGGCCCCTGAAGTGGGCGTTGATTGTCGGTGGCTTGATAGCGACGGCAATTGTCGCCTGGCTGATTGGCAAGCGAGCGCAGCAAGTGTTGGCGCGTCATGAGCAGGGAAAAAACTGACTCTCTTCAAGGTGCTCAAGTAGTGCTTCTTTACAGAAGCTCATCATCCGTTTTTCATCGTTTATCGGGTAAGTCACCAAGCCATCGTCGCGTTGCTCTGTGTTGCTTGCCAACAATTTTGACTTTGGGTAAAGCTGTACCAGCTTTTTGTGAAAGCCTTTAGGTAGTCTGAATACACCGAGGCTGGCTGAATGGACGGTACTTGCGTCTATGGCTGCAAATACTTCTTCGAAAAACTGACCATAAACGTCGTCGAAGTTATCGGCATAGAGTAGCGGATCAAAGCGCAGGCCGATTTTCCAGCCGGCTTGCTGTAGTTTTCCCAGTGATTCGAGGCGTCGTTCAAGCGTGGGTGCCTGGTGCTCTTCGGCTGCGGCAATTGCCGATGGCGACAGACTGTAGGCAACAACCACATTGGGTAATGGTTTGCGCGTCAGTAGCGGGCGTATTTGTGTGCTTTTTGTGCGCAGCTCCAGATGCGCCTTTGGTGTGCGCTCGAAGAAGTCGAGGCATTCATCGGTGAAGCCAGTGATTGGATCAAGTGCCAATGAGTCGCAGTCGTAACCAGAAAAAAACCAGCATGGTTCAGTAGATTCATCACTGATCGATTTGATATCGGAGAAAAAGTCGTTTGTGTTAACAAAGACGACATAGTTGGCTGAGCGATACATTCCTTGCAGAAAACAGTAACGGCAATCGTAGATGCAATTGAACATATGCGAGAAGTAGAAATTGCGATTGCCGCCGATGTGATACCCAGGAGGGGTTGGCAAGGCGCGCTTACCGGATTTCTCAGCCAGAATCAAAGCGGGATGTTGTTTTTGCTCGCGGAAATTCTGATTTGCCGCATTGAACACATCAGAATAGCGTTCGATAGTGACACGGCGCGCTTCAGGAAATCGCGCGAGTATGGATAGTGTCCGTGTATGCTCGAGCACGCGTTTTTCGATATAGATCGTATCGATCATGAGTTCAGTATCGCGTACCGATATTGTCAATTTTATCTTGCAAGCCAGACTTTATCTCACGGGCATTCTGAAGCTCGGAAAGCTCTGAGCTGAGCGGTAGTTTTTCACTCAAGGCCAGATGACGTTGTAACAATCGTTTGATGCTATGCGAATCGCTGACACTGATGCGTACGCGTGAGGCAAGGTCATTGATCAGTTGCTCGATTTCCTGGTGGCTCTCGGTGTCTGATGTAGGCTTGGACTGGAAATAATCGATGAGTGTTGATACTGGCCCGATACATTGGCTGATCAATTCAGTAACAGAATCTTTTGTGATATCAGCAATATTCGTACTTGGGTTGTCCGAGATCGATTTGATGCATTGGATGCGCGTGTTGTCGAGATAGTTAGAGGCAGCGCTCAGGATGCCAGAGGCTTCCATATCGAAGGCCGCATCGCTTTGATAATCAACGGACGGCGCGTCGAGTGTATGGATGGCGATCGTGTTCATATCGGTGAGCATTCTTGCGTTTGGCAGATGGGGGTACCAGTGTTTTTCAGTCGCCTTGTCAATGATGCTAGTGGCGAGATAACGCGTCCCGACCTCCGCTGTGCCGCCGGCAATGCCGACGTTGATCAAGGCATCGATGCGAGAATCGCTCTGCAAGCTTGCTGCGACGCCAGCGGCGGCTTTCAATTTGCCGATTCCGGTCTCGATCAGACAGACGGAATCACCGGCGTAATACCGTATGCCGCGAGCTTTTCGAAGGCTGAGTTTGAAATGTTCTATCAGCGGCCTGGATTCGGCGGGAAGTGCGGTACACAGGCACACGATGTTCATCAGGGTATTATACCGGCTGTATAGCGATGGAGAGTTTCATGGTGATTTCAAACCTCGAGTTTCTACCGGGGCGTAAGGTAGTAAAGCATCTTGGTCTGGTTCAGGGGAGCTCAGTGCGATCCAAGCATGTCGGGCGTGATATCGCGGCAAGTTTGAAGAATCTGTTTGGTGGTGAATTAAGAGGCTACACGGAGCTCCTGTCTGATTCTCGCGATGAGGCGACCGAACGACTGGTAAAACAGGCTGAGAGCATCGGTGCCAATGCGGTACTCAATATTCGCTACAGTACGTCAAGCATCGCCTCGGGGGCCGCTGAGATATTCGTTTACGGCACGGCGGTCGAGCTGGAAGATGTTTGAGTTGCTCTTTCAAGGCTTTGGTGTACTGATATTGCTGATACTCGGCTATGTTTTCGGGCGAATTGCCGAGCGGCGACACTTGAAGCGTTTAATACAGCGTGAGCAGGAATCCAATTCCTTGCCCGCGATTGCCAGTCGGCATCCGCCTGACGATGAACGCTATGATTTGGTATTGGTTACCGGCAATGTCGTGATCGCCTCCGACTATTTCAAGTCGTTTATGGCTGGCATGATCAATCTCTTCGGCGGACGTGTCACACCGTTTGAGTCGATGCTGGATCGTGCGCGACGTGAAGCGGTCTTGCGTATGAAAGACAAGGCGAAAACAAACAATGCACGCTATGTGTTCAATGTGAAGTTTGAAACTACCCGAGTTCTGGTCGGGCAGCGAGGTGCAATGGAAGTGATGGCTTATGGGACGGCATTGATTCCGGCACCATCGACGAGCTACTGATGACGAGCTACTGATTATGCAGTTCGAAAATCGTCAGGTTGCTGAAGGCGTCAATGTCACCAAGGTGCACCCCTTGAAGCAATTCATGCAGCTGCTGATTGCAACGGTCATTCTGGTGGTGATTGTCGTTATAGTTCTGCGACTCTCTGGCGCTTGGTTGGCGAAACGGATTCCGTTTTCGTTTGAAGTGCAGGTCATGGATACGCTCGATATTGATTTTGGTGATGCGGCGCCAGACTCTGACATGCGACAGTATCTGAATGCCCTGGGAGAAAAGCTTGAAGAGGCCATGGAGCTTCCCGATGGCATGACAACAAATATTCATTATTCCACCGACGAGGTGTTCAATGCCTTTGCAACCGTTGGTGGCAATCTGATGTTCTATCGTGGCCTGCTGGAGGAGCTGCCGCATGAAAATGCTCTGGCGATGGTGCTGGCGCACGAGATTGCCCATGTGCAACATCGCGATCCTATCGCGGGGCTTGGGGGTGGGGTGGTGAGCTCCGTGGCTTTGATCGCATTGGCAGGCCAATCGGGGACAGGACCTGCGGGCAAGGTGCTGAACAATGCCGGTGTGCTGACCAGTATTCAATTCACGCGTCGTATGGAGCAAGAGGCCGATACCGCAGCGATCGCAGCGGTCAATCGCATTTACGGTCACGTCAATGGAGCGGACATGCTGTTTCATGTGTTGCAGCGCAAGGGCGCAAGCAGAAAAGACATCCCGGACACGATCCGCCGATTTACTGAAACGCATCCTGCACTTGAAGACAGAATTGACGCCATAGCGGCGAGGGTCTCCGCAGAGGGCTGGGACGATAGCGGTGAGTTGACTCCACTACCTGAAAATTTCAAGCAGTGGTTGCAGGGGAATTAAGCCATTGATCGATCAACAGGCGCGCAATCGAATCCGGTCGCGGTAGTTGAAACTCGTACCTCTCATCTCCCCAATTGCCGAATGTCTTGAGCTCGTCACGCGTGAACCATCGGGCGTCAGCCAGCTCGTGGGGGTCGATTTTGATCTCGCTGTTGGTGGCAACTGCCTGAAATCCCAGCATGATTGAACGCGGGAAGGGCCAGGGTTGTGAAGCGATATAGCGTACATCCTCTGTTTCTATGGCTGCCTCTTCGAAGACCTCACGTTGCACCGCTTGCTCGAGCGACTCACCAGGCTCCACAAAACCTGCCAGTGTCGAGAACACACCTGTAGGCCAGTTCGCGTTGCGCCCGAGCAGACAGGCCTCGTGACCATCCTCTTGCGTCCGAGTGACCAGCATGATGACGGCTGGATCTGTGCGCGGAAAGCTGTTATAGCCGCAAGATTCATTGGTGCAATGTCGCGTATGACCGCCCATCTGACTGACCAGCGGGTGCCCGCAGCGGTGGCAAAATCTTGTGTTGCCTTGCCAATACACCAGACCGCGTGCATAGGCGAGTAGAGCGCTATCTCTTGCCGGTAGTGTGGGTCCGACGATTCTGAGGTCGACGAATTCTGCGGCCAAGGGTGTGCCATTGATGGTTGTAGCCGTTCGGGTGATCGCTTCGCGCTCGGATTCATCAAGATGTGCTGTGTCGATGGCAAAGTAGGCGGTGTCGTTGTTGAATCCGAGAAAAATCGGGTCCTCGTCTTCGATAACCTGCGAAGCGCTCAGCGTCGCTATTTGCGGATGTTCCTTGCCGATTTCACTGCTGACCAATGCGGTGCCTTGCCAGATCAGAACAAGCCGAGTTGTCTCCTTATGGCGCAATTTACCGAGTGCATCCGGGTCTTTGCGCAGATGATCAGCGCGGTCAAATGCGTCGTGGGTGTAAAACATGACGGTGGTCCAACAGGTTTTTTGTTTGTCTTATGAGTATACGTGTGCATGTCTTTTCCGGTAGCTAACTGGTCCTAACTGGTCCACTTGGCTGTGGTTGATACGTAGTTAAATAGTGCTTGTCAT
>CAYULV010000151.1:0-9705 GCA_964445655.1 uncultured Granulosicoccaceae bacterium
GAGCCTTGATCGGTGCCAACACCGCTTGAATCGCATTAAGGACCTTGGGCGCAAAACGTGGGTTATCAATACGTAAGTCGCCTTCCTTGAATTCTCGATTAGCGTCAATCCTGCCGGTCAACAGGCCTTGTGCAATGGGTGAATAGCACAGAAATGACAACCCTCGTTCTGCACAGATGGGTAGATTCTGCTCATCCTGTTCACGATCAAGCAAGCTGTAACGTTCCTGATCAGAAACAATTCCACCGAGCTCGCAAGCGTCTTCGAGACTGGCGGAATCTGAATTACAAAAACCCCACGCGCGAATCTTGCCACTCGCCTTGCATTGTTCAAGTGTGGCAACAACGTCGGCAAGTGGGGTCATCTTGTCAGGCCAGTGAGTCTGGTACAAATCGATGTAGTCGGTACCTAGGCGTTCAAGACTCGCGTCAAGCTCCTGCATGATCGACTGTGCTTCGAGTGTTCGATACACCCGTTTACCGTCACCTTCATAGTGGAGAATATCCGATTCGATATCCCAGCGAAGGCCGCACTTGCTTGCGATGATAATCTCGTCGCGCGGACGACCGGCGATCGCCTTGCCAACCAACTGTTCCGACAAGCCAAAACCATATACGGCAGCTGTGTCGATAAAATTCACCTCGGCATCGAGCGCGGCTCGAATGGATGCAATCGAATCGTCGGCGTCAGTACCGCCCCACTTCCAGCCACCGATAGCCCAGGCGCCGAAGGACACCACTGATGCTTCGATACCGGATTGACCCAATGGGCGTGTTTTCATGGTGTTACTTCAATCGTTTGATGACAGGTTGTTCGTATTCTTGATGGAAGTCTTTCACCGCTTTTGCTGCGGTACCCACCGAAGACGTTGTCGCTACGTGATACAAGGCTTCGCCCTCATGAACCAACGGCAATTTGGTGATACCGATCAAGACACCTGATACTTCACTGATAACCGCTTGTTCGGCTTCGCCAAACGGATCAGAAATATAACCGATGACATCACCGCTATTCACAACACCACCCAAGCGAATACGCGAACGCAGAATGCCGCTTTGCGGCGCTCTCATCCAGACGCTGTTGTTTGCGACCCAGGACTTTGATTTTCTATCCTTGATTTTCGACGGCGGTAACATGCCGAGGTGACGCATGACGCGCAAGATGCCTTGAAGTCCGGCACGAATGGCAAGATCATCAAAACGTAAGGCTTCACCCGCTTCGTACAAGAGGACTGGCAAATCACCCGCCGCCTCCCGCAGAGTGCCAGTACGTGTCGGTGAATCAAGAATGATTGGCGGTGAAAATGCCTCTGCTATATCCAGTAGCGCTGGGTGTAGATCCAGATCAACTCGAATCTGAGGCAAATTCGCTCGACCTTCTGCGGCGGTATGTAGATCGATACCATGTGTACATTTTCCGATTATCTCGCTCACCAGAGTGTCCGCCAGCCTCGCCGCCATGGAACCTCGCTCGGAACCTGGAAAAGAACGATTGAGGTCGCGACGATCCGGCAAATAGCGCGATTGCGATACAAAGCCGTACACATTGACAACAGGTACCGCGATCAAGGTACCGGACAATCGTTGCAATGCCTTGGTTGCCAACAGACGTCGAATGATTTCGATACCATTGATTTCGTCACCATGAATTGCGGCGGTAACAAACATGACTGGGCCCGCTTGTCTGCCATTAATGACATGCACTGGCATCGCGACTGACGTGTGTGTGTACAGCGGTGGCAATGGCAGATCGACATACAGTCGCTCACCCGGATTTATCGTGACATCCCCAATGGTGATGGGCGAATTCTTCAACCCTTGCCGCCTTTCGTTTTGGTATTGCCCGGCCGCGCATTCTTCTCGAGTTGAGAAATGATGATGCCGGCAACATCCTTGCCGCTGGCAGTTTCAATCCCTTCAAGGCCAGGTGAAGAATTGACCTCCATAACCAGCGGACCACGCTCTGAACGTAATAGATCAACCCCGGCTACCGTCAGACCCAACACCTTGGCCGAACTTACCGCAGTCGCCCGTTCTTCGGGCGAAATCTTGACGAGGCTTGCCGATCCACCGCGATGGAGGTTGGAGCGAAATTCCCCTTCAGCTGCTTGTCGCTTCATGGCGGCAACCACCTTACCGCCAACCACCAGACAGCGAATGTCCGAACCGCCGGCTTCTTCGATGAACTCTTGAACCAGAATATTCGCTTGCAAGCCCATGAAGGCTTCAATAACCGACTCAGCCGCTTTGTTGGTTTCAGCCAGAACCACACCGATACCTTGTGTTCCTTCGAGCAACTTGATGACCAGTGGCGTGCCACCAACCATCTTGATCAAATCTTTGGTATCACCGGGTTTGTTTGCAAAACCGGTGACTGGCAGTCCGATTCCCTTACGACTCAGAAGCTGCAAGGATCGAAGTTTGTCACGCGAGCGCGCCAATGCAACCGATTCGATCAATGTGTAGACACCCATCATTTCAAACTGGCGAAGCACTGCAGTACCGTAGGCGGTTACCGAAGCACCTATACGCGGGATAACCGCGTCAAAGTCTGTCAACGCATTACCTTCAAGATGTACGCTAGGTTTGCGCGAAACAATATTCATGTAGCAACGAAGGACGTCGATGACGTGAACTTCGTGGCCGCGCTCTTCAGCGGCCTGAATCAGTCGACGCGTTGAATACAGGCGCCGATTACGCGACAGAATGGCAATCTTCATGATATCGACTCGGTGAAATCTGCGTATAGCGCGCGTGCGTCAAGCTTGCCTGCTAGATACGACTTGCCAGGGTTGACATATATATCAGGCACCATTGCTGTTCGGCCAAGCAACATGCGAAACAGCATATTGTGACGCTCGGTCAATGTGAGCTCAATCGTTCTGACCAATTCGCCAATCTGCACCCGGGTTTCTACAAAAATACGCTCTTCGGTGTGGCCGCCAGAGTCGGTAACGCGACGACTATCGATGACTCGCGCTTTACAGCGTTTTATGACTTTTTGGTTTCTCTGCAAGGGCTGAACGGAAAAACTAACCCATTCACCGCCCGGTCCGGTGTCGCTTTTTACATCGAAAGCATGCAACGCAGAGGTACGCGCCCCTGTATCCACTTTGGCTTTTACTGCGGGTAGGCCCAAATCAGGAAAACTTACCCATTCACGCCATCCAAGTAGCTGCACTTTATTGTCACCCGGAGCCACTGAAACACCTGTTTCTCGCATTCTGGGTTTCGCCTCGCTTCGCTTCGTATCCCAAACCCTATTCTCTCATGCAAGGCATGAGCCCGCATTGTCGTGCGTCGTTAACTTGGCGCTGAATGTTCGCCAGTGTCAGTTTTTGATCGGGCAAACGCGACCGGCAACGCAAACAAAGAGACAAACAGGACGATCATCATCCCCATGCCCTCGCGTGCGCTTTCGGTTTCCCAAAACACTTCCGTTTTCCAGAAATCTGGATCTTCGGGCCAATAAACCCATACCCCGACCGCAAAGCCGACAAGTATCAAGAGTAGCAGTGTTTTTCCTATCGGCCGCTGCAAGGTATTCGGCCACCAGTTTGCGAACAGAAGCGTACACGCAGCTAGCCCATAGATAAATGCCCACCAGAGGCCATCCGGGTCGTTGTATTGCACCAGTCCAAAGACAATCATCAGAACGGATAATGCAAATCGTAATATCTTCATCGTGATATCAACTGCTTGAGCGAGCTTCTGGCATGAATATATCATCGCTATGGAGTCTTCTAATGTTTCATTTTCCCAATTTCGATGATCTCAAACGATGGACGGTTACTCCCTGCTCAGACTAATTCCGTTCTTCAAGGTGCGGTAAAAGCATGAAAATTTATTGCGACGGACTGGCAAGCCATTTGAGTTATTGCACCAATATCCATTCTGGTGACAGCTGGCAAAAGGTATTTCCACAACTTGAAAAAGAACTGCCAAAAGTTCGGCGAGAACTCGCATCACTGAACGGACGAGCCAATGATGAACCGATGGGCATGGGTCTGCGACTATCTAATAATAGCCTCGAGTCGCTACAGGATCCAGACACCTTTAATCAATTCAAAGACTGGCTAGCGCGAGAGAACCAGTATGTATTTACCATAAACGGGTTTTCGCACGGCCCTTTTCATGGCGAACAAATCAAAGAGAATGTTTATAAGCCGGATTGGACTGAACAGACGCGCCTTGACTATACGTGCAAACTTTCGCGCTTGATGGCAAAGCTGTCACCGCCAGATAACTATGGATCAATCAGTACCGTTGCTGGCACCTACAAAGACTGGGTGATGCCCGGCACTGTCGAGCTGATGGCCGACAAGCTTATTCAGGCAGTCGCTCATAATGTGCAACTCGAAAAGGAAACCGGCGTACGAATCGCGCTAGCGCTCGAACCTGAACCGGGTTGTTTTCTGGAAACAATTGTTGAATGCGTAGCCTTTTTCAAACAACATCTATATACAAATTCAGCAGTCAATCGTCTTGCATCACTGACTGATATGACAAAAGGCGAAGCAGATACCGCCTTGCACGAGATGCTTGGTGTCTGTTACGACGTATGCCACTCAGCCGTAGAATTCGAAAACCCGGCACATGCGATTACGCGACTGCAAACAGCCGGCATCCCTATAATCAAGATGCAACTTAGCTCGGCTTTGCGAATTCCAAAAGTCACCGAGATCAGCTTGCGACAACTGGCTCAATTCGACGAACCTGTATATTTGCACCAGGTCGTCGAGAAGCGGGGAAAACAGTTAACTCGCCACAACGATTTGCGTCACGCGATCAAGGCAGCGCGACATCATATCGAACAACGGTCAAAACTTGACCCGACCCTGTATGTGCCCATCGATAACGGTAACCTCGCATTGGCATTGAGCGACTTCCAACCCGCCACTGAACCCGATGCCGAGTGGCGAGTACATTTTCATGTACCCGTTTTCCTTGAAAAGATGACTCACTTTTCAACAACGCAATCGATGCTTGAACAAATTCTGACATTGCAAAAACGCCACGGAATCTCTCCTCACCTGGAAGTGGAAACCTACACATGGGATGTGCTGCCTGAAGCCTATCGAAATGTGCCAGTCAGTCACGCAATTGCCCGTGAGCTGCATTGGGTGCGGGCACGCCTCTGAGCCATGAGGATATCGCCTGTAGTAAGGTTCAGCGCCGAATCGCCCTTGCACCAGAATCGTTTGCACTATTTGTCACAGTAGCGATTGCGGTGGCGCAAGTCATCCCTATGGCGTAGACAAAAAATCAGCTCCGCGCGACACGGACAATCTACCAGCACCCCAACAACAGCCAAGTGAACCCGTAAGCTGCTACCCTTGAGAGTCAGTAGAATGCCAACCGACACTCATGGACAATCCGTTGTTAGCGATCGCAGCGCTTGCTGCGCTGTGTGGTGCCTGCCAATGGCTGGCCTGGCACTTTAATCTTCCTTCGATACTGCTTTTACTAGGCGCTGGTGTCATAGCCGGTCCGGTACTCGGGTGGGTAGATGCGGATGCCTGGTTAGGCGATGCGCTCTTTCCTTTTGTGTCCTTCGCAGTTGCCATCATTCTGTTTGAAGGCGGTCTGACGCTCAAATTCAAAGATATCAGCGGCCACGGCGCGGTAGTCACCCGATTGATTACGCTTGGTGTGCTGATCACGTGGGCATTGCTCACCGTCACCGTGCATTTTGTATTTGACTTGCCATGGTCTCTGTCGTTGATCTTTGGCTCGATCGCGGTGGTCAGTGGACCAACCGTCGTCAAGCCCTTGCTCCGCGCCGTGCGTCCATCGAACAAGGTTGGTCATATTCTTCATTGGGAAGGCATTCTTATCGATCCTATCGGCGTTTTCCTTGCGCTACTCGTGTTCGACTTCGTGGTACTGGACTTACCCGGCAACGGCTGGCAATACATTGCACTCATATTGATCAAACTGATCGTGATTGGCACCGTGATTGGCATCGCGGCGGGTTATGCGACGGCTATGGTACTGCGTCGCTATTGGGTTCCGGACTACCTGGTTAATGTGTTGACATTGATCGTCGTGCTTTGTGCGTTTGCCATTTCCGAATCACTGCAGCATGAATCCGGACTTCTGGCAGTCACGATCATGGGTGTATGGCTAGCCAATACCAAGGGCTTGCATGTCGATGAGATCTTGCACTTCAAAGAGGACTTGAGTGTCTTACTCATTTCAGTGCTGTTTATCCTGCTCGCATCTCGCCTGGATCTTGCGCTGATTCCGCAGTACGGGTTTCAGATAATCCTGATGCTGATCATCGCTCAATTCCTTATCAGGCCATTAAATGCCTTTATTTGTACTGCACGATCCGGTTTAAGCTTTCAAGAGCGATTTTTCATTGGCTGGATATCCCCAAGAGGGATAGTAGCTGCAGCAGTTTCTTCTTTGTTCGTACTGCGTCTAATAGAGGTTGGCGTTCCTCAGGCCGAGCTACTCGTGCCGCTGACATTCAGTTTGATTATCGGCACCGTCGTTTTTCAAAGTCTGACGTCCAAGGCAGTTGCGGACAAATTAGGTATCAGCAACCCGGTGCCCAATGGCGTGCTGTTTGTTGGCGCAAACGAGATATCGCTGCCGTTGGCAAAACTGCTTCGAGATCAGTCAATCATGGTGCTTCTGTCGGACACTTCCTGGAGCAATGTGCGGGCTGCGAGGCAGTCGGGATTTGAGGCCTATCACGGCAATCCCACTTCTGGTCATGCATCTGAAAATCTCGACCTACAAGGCATCGGCAACCTGATCGCAGTTTCATCCAATCGAGATACCAACGCGCTGACCGGCATGCACTTCCGCCGTGAGCTCGGTGCCAATTCGGTGTTTACGCTTGAAGGCGCTTCAGATGACGAGGCTTATGAGCGATTCGATACAGCCAACCGCAATCGCGCGAATCCTCTATTCGACGGAGCACTGTCGCATAGCCGACTGCGCAAGCGCATTCGTAACGGGGAATTTATAACGATTGAAATACCCGACAGTGGCAAAAAAACAGATGACACTAAAAACGCGAATGCGCGAGAGACAGCACCGGGATCAGGAACGGGAACTGGGACTGGAACAGAATCCGAAAAGTCGAGCACCAAAAACTACGCAAAATACGGGGTTACAGAAACTGATTTGCCGCTGTTCGCAATAAGCGATGACCGAAAGCTGCACATTTTTGGTGCAGGAGATGCTGCACGATCCGGTTTAAGCTTTCAAGAGCGATTTTTCATTGGCTGGATATCCCCAAGAGGGATAGTAGCTGCAGCAGTTTCTTCTTTGTTCGTACTGCGTCTAATAGAGGTTGGCGTTCCTCAGGCCGAGCTACTCGTGCCGCTGACATTCAGTTTGATTATCGGCACCGTCGTTTTTCAAAGTCTGACGTCCAAGGCAGTTGCGGACAAATTAGGTATCAGCAACCCGGTGCCCAATGGCGTGCTGTTTGTTGGCGCAAACGAGATATCGCTGCCGTTGGCAAAACTGCTTCGAGATCAGTCAATCATGGTGCTTCTGTCGGACACTTCCTGGAGCAATGTGCGGGCTGCGAGGCAGTCGGGATTTGAGGCCTATCACGGCAATCCCACTTCTGGTCATGCATCTGAAAATCTCGACCTACAAGGCATCGGCAACCTGATCGCAGTTTCATCCAATCGAGATACCAACGCGCTGACCGGCATGCACTTCCGCCGTGAGCTCGGTGCCAATTCGGTGTTTACGCTTGAAGGCGCTTCAGATGACGAGGCTTATGAGCGATTCGATACAGCCAACCGCAATCGCGCGAATCCTCTATTCGACGGAGCACTGTCGCATAGCCGACTGCGCAAGCGCATTCGTAACGGGGAATTTATAACGATTGAAATACCCGACAGTGGCAAAAAAACAGATGACACTAAAAACGCGAATGCGCGAGAGACAGCACCGGGATCAGGAACGGGAACTGGGACTGGAACAGAATCCGAAAAGTCGAGCACCAAAAACTACGCAAAATACGGGGTTACAGAAACTGATTTGCCGCTGTTCGCAATAAGCGATGACCGAAAGCTGCACATTTTTGGTGCAGGAGATGCGATAACGTTAAAAGCGGGGTGGAAATTGATTGTACTCAGACCAATCGAGTAAACCAGACTCACACAGTTTTTGAAGCGACGCTGCGCGAACCTTCAAGTTGCCAGTTTGGTTCTCGGCCGAGAACCAAACTGGCTTTCAGAATTAAAATCTATCAGCCTTTGGCTCGTTCGATACTCTCAAGGATCTGACGCTTGGCATCTGACGCATCAGCCCAACCATCAACCTCTACCCACTTACCCTTCTCCACTTCTTTGTAGCGTGTGAAAAAGTGAGCAATTTGTGCCTTGAGCAATTCAGGCAACTCATCAACATCGTCGATGTGATCGTATAGGGTGGTTAATTTTTTCTTTGGTAATGCGATCAGTTTTGAGTCCGGGCCAGCTTCATCCTTCATATTAAGAACACCGACCGGGCGACACGCTATGACACTGCCATGCACCAATGGATAGGGTGTATGGACAAGCACATCGATCGGATCACCGTCTTCAGACAAGGTGTGCGGTATGTAACCGTAGTTACACGGATAAAACATGGGTGCCGCCATAAAGCGGTCAACCATCAAAGTACCACTGTCTTTGTCAATCTCGTACTTGACAGGGTCGGCGTTTGCTGGGATCTCAATGATAACATTGACCAGATCGGGCACATCTTCGCCCGGGTTCAACTTATCGAAACTCATGTATAACTCTCGGATTTAAAGGGAATTGGGTGTCTGCAGATGCAGAGATACGCAACCAGACTGCAAATTATAGACCCAAATGGACTCCGCCCAGCCGAGGGCTGAAGCAATCCATGCTCAGGAAAGACCGGCGCTCAATTCTTCAACCTGATCTTCGGTCAGCAGTTTGGCCAGCGCACCCTGCTTGAAACCACTGCCACGAGAATTGATGATTTCAGGCAACGCTACGCCATTGTCTTTCATACGTTTGCAGGCTGCAGCGACCGACCGACCACCTCTGGCTGTCAGGGTGCCTTTCAAAATGCGCACAGGCTCACCAACTTCGACGGTTTCATCCTGACTGGTGGCCAGGACAACTTCATCGATATTTGCTGACCAACGGATACCATCGCCATTGCAGGCAATAATCTCGTCACCGGCCTCAATCGCCAGATAGTCACGCGCCAGGGCACGGCTTTCACAAGTCACAGGATTCGCTATAGCGAGCCCACGGACCATTCCGTGCTCCACGGTATCGACCTTTTGGGCAGTATTCAGGTACAACAGGTAAGTACTCACAAAGGATGTACCTTAAAACGTTTGCAGGTCGCTAGTCTAAAGGAAAGAGCGCGTAAGGTCCAACGATCAAACGCGTTACCGCTGTAAACGTTGCGGTTGTTCACTTAGTCGACGATAGTAGTCAGCTGCAGCATCGGATACAGGCCCCTGTTTCACCAAAGCCTCCGAATCGACCGTATCACTGCGGTTACTATCCGCAATCATCAATTCCAGCTGTTCAACCTGCCGGAGCAAGCGCTGGAATTCCGCATCGACGCGAGCAGCGTTGGTGCTACCACCACCGGCCCGAATAGCATCAGCACTTTGTTGCAGGTCTTCAATATCTTGCCGGTCAACACCAATCGCTTCCAGGTTCGGCACTAGCGCATCAATCGCGTCCGCCGTTTCAACACCCGA
>CAYULV010000152.1:0-5638 GCA_964445655.1 uncultured Granulosicoccaceae bacterium
GCTTGAAACCGAGACTCTACTCCCAGGTGTGGATGTCGCTGAGCTTGACTATATAAGTGAGTTCAAAGCGCACTTGCCTGCTTTGCAAAACAGAGTGGGCAAAGCCGAACAGGAATCAGCTGACCGCGTCAAAGCGACCCACCGACAGTTTGCGGCTTTGTCCGGCATTATCAAAGAAGGTAAATGGGGCCCGGCCAACAGCATGATGCGCCGACTCCAGAAAAAGATCGATGCCATGGAGCCTGCGGAACGCTCCGGGCTGGATGACAAACTGAACAAAGCCAATGTGCAGCTCACGGAAATGGCTGATTGGCAGGATTTCGCGGCGCGACCAAAACTCGAAGCGCTGTGCGAATCAATGGAAGCACTGCCGGCAAAGTCGTTAACGCCAGAACCTTTAGCCAAGGAAGTTCGCGAGCTACAAAAGAGTTGGAAGTCATTGGGTGTTAGTCGTGCTTCCAACGAATTGTGGTCACGCTTCAAAACGGCTGGTGACGTCGCCTATGAGCCATGTAAGGCCTGGTTTGATGAAAAACAGAAACTACGGCAGCAAAAGCTTGATGCAAAAGCTGCTCTGTGCGACGAATTGGAGGCCGAAGCTGCGAAGCTTGACGAAGACAATGTTGACTACAAGGCGATTCAAAAACGTGTCAATTCTGCCAAGCGCGAATGGACCAAGAATCGTGTACAGGATCGCAAGCCTGACAAGGCACTGGAGGCGCGATTTTCAGATGCCTTGAAACCGTTCGATACGGTGCTGGCTGAACAGTATGATGCGAATGCGAGCGCTAAACAGGCGTTGGTTGAAAAAGTTGCGGCACTCGCTGAAGGTGAGATCAATCAACACAGTGCCAATCAGGCAAAGCGATTGCTGAGTGCCTGGAAACTTGTTGGTGTTATGCGCCGCAAGGAAGATCAAGCACTGTGGGAAGTTTTTAATGGGCACCTAGGTACGATATTCAAGCATCAAAACAAGGTTGAACGCGACAAGAAGCGGGCGGGCCTTGAGCATGTATTTCGTGCCAAAGACATCATCAAGAAACTCAAGTCCTTGTCGCGAGCCGATACTATCGATGAGGGAGAAGTGCAGGGCTTGTCAACCGAGTTTCAAGGGCTTGCCGAATTCCCTGAGCGGGACAAGAAATTCTTGCTACGCGATTTTCGCTCGGCCATCGATGCCTGCGGCCGCGTGCAGGACAAGGCCTCGAAACGTCGTGTACATGCTGAGTATGAGGAGCGCATGCGTTTGGTGGGTCTCTGTGAGCAACTGGAAATCGCGGTTGAAGATCCATCAGCTGTGAGTGATACATTGCGAGATGACGTGACACATGGCTGGGATTCCACAGAGACTCGGCTAGGTCGGGAAGTGGCTGTGAAGCTTGAAGCTCGTCGGGATTCGGCGCTGTCACATCTTGATAATGGCACTCAGCCTGATTATTCAGCGAATGAAGAAATGCGGCGTGATCTGTTGATAAAAATGGAAGTTGCAGCCGATATCGAAACACCTGCCGATGACAAGTCTCGACGGATGCAATACCAGTTAGCCAATTTGCAAGCGGGAATGAGTAGTGCAAGTGAAGATAAAAAAACAGTGCTTGCCGAGTTGGAAGGTCAATGGCTGGCGGCTCCACCGGTCAGGCAATCTGTTAAAGACAGCTTGCAGTCGCGATATTTGAAAGCGTGCAAACGATAGTGCTGCTCTCGTGAATACTCCGTTGACGCGCGCCACTCTTGAGCGGGCTATGAGTAACGATGAGCTGGTGCTGTACTACCAGCCCAAGATATGTCTGTTGCGTGGCGATGTCATTGGAGCAGAAGCGCTTGTACGTTGGGCTGATGGTACTCATGAGATCATTCCTCCTAATGAGTTTCTGCCTTTGGTTGAAAGCAGTGGGCTTTTACATGACTTGACCATGCGCTTGCTTGATCAGGTTGCCGATGCAGCGGTCGAGCTTCGAGGGCATGCCAGTGATCTAGCTTTGTCGATGAATGTAGCGCCAAATGATCTTGCCTCGAACAACATCAGCAATCGTATTGGTGAGCTCTTGGCGCAGGAGACCATCAGCCCTGAAGACTTGCAGATCGAGATTACCGAGAGCGCGGTTATGGGTAATGTTGAACGTGTGCGCGATGATCTTGAGCGCTTGAACCGGCTTGGTATCAAAGTTCTGATGGATGATTTTGGAACCGGCTACTCGTCGATTGATCGCTTGAGTCAATTACCGTTTGATGCACTCAAGCTTGATCAAGGCGTGGTCAAACGCATGGGTAGTTCACGTCAGAGTCTTGATGTCGTGCGTTCCGCTATATCCATGGCGCGTGAGCTCGGTATGAAATCGGTTGCCGAAGGTATTGAGACTGAAGGTGTGTACAACTTCCTGATAGCCAACGGTTGTGAGGAAGCGCAGGGCTATTACATTGCACGTCCCATGTCATTGGCTGACCTGATCGGGTTTGTCTCCGAGACGCATGACTTCGAAGGCTCACAAATTGGTCGAGTGCATCAGGCAACCTTGAACTTGATGCACTTTCGTAAATCCCTTGTCGATGCTGCTTACTGCAGCCAGTTGGGTGTTGGGGTCGCTCTCGAATCAGTTACTGATCCGGGGCTCTGTACTGATGTGAAACACTCGCGCATGGGCGAATGGTATTTTGGTATCGGGAAAAAACTCGAGAAGTTTGAAACTTACAGTGCTATTGAAAAACCACTGTATGATATGCACTTGGCCGGTCAGCAATTCATTCAGCTTTTATCATCAGATGTGAGTGCAGCAAAGCTCAAGGCAGGTATACATGAAGTTGATAAACAGTTTGATCGATTGGTAACCTTGTTGCACGCCCTGGAACGTGATCTTGTAAGCGAAAAGCTACATTAATTGTTATCGATTTTACGACGACTCAAGCGGCGGTAGAGTACGCAAGCACTCCAGTAACACACGATCATACTCATCAACATCGCGCGATAGTCCATCGAGTGCGCATTGAACATCTTTTTCAAGGATGCCAATAGTGTTGCTTTTTGCATAGGTTTCACGTGCCCAGCTTATGTCGTCGAAATGATCGCCGTACCAGGTTGCGCCCGAGCTTGCTGACAGGACCTCAAGTAATTTGCGGGTGTCAACACCTTCCCGAATAGCATCGGCCAATACGCGTCTGACGGCTACAACGGTTGCAGCTGCGACCGTGTTGTTCAGTGTCTTTACTTGCATCCCATGACCTAAAGGTCCGAGGTGAAACTGATGTGTGCCCATTGCCTTGAACAAGGGCATCATTCTGTTGATATCGTTAGCTGTACCGCCGAGCATAAAACTCAAGCTGCGGTTGGATGCAGCTAGTGGCGCGCCTGACATGGGGGCATCAATCAATGCAACATCGTCAGGTAAGCGTTCCCGGAGTTTCATAACGCTGGCAACTGAGACCGTTGATGAAAGAATGCAGGTGCGTGGGTAACTATGCTCTGGCGTGGCAAACAAGGCTTGATCATCAAAGCACACGGCGTTGACTTCAGCATCGTCGCGAACCACGATCAATACGACATCAGCGATGATGTCTTTGGGATCTTCAACGAATGGCAAATCGCACTCTTTTAGTGCGTCCGATGGCATGGTGTCAAAACAGTGCACGTTGAAGCCATTGTCGTGCAGTGCAAGTGCCATTGGCAGGCCCATGGCACCGGCCCCGGTAAGCAATAATTTCACAGTTCGCCCTCTTTTGATTCTCTATGCACCCTATCAGGGCTGTTATCATTTGGCGGCTTTTTCAACATCAGAGTGCGCTATGGAAACCCTTCAGTCAGGCAGTAACGTATTTTTTGTTCTTATCGGTGCCATCCTTGTCTTGTTCATGCATTCAGGGTTTGCTTTTCTGGAAGTAGGCACGGTACGCGAGAAGAATCAAGTTAATGCTTTGATGAAGATCTTCTCTGACTTTGCGGTGTCCACCATCGCCTACTTCTTTATTGGGTATCCATTGGCCTACGGCGTCAACTTCTTTGAAAGTGCGAGCGCCTTGTCGGTGGGCAGCGGTTATGAATTGGTCAAGTTTTTCTTCTTGCTGACCTTTGCTGCTGCCATACCGGCGATTATTTCGGGTGGTATCGCAGAGCGTGCTCGATTCTATCCGCAACTCTGCGCATCGATGCTGATCGTCGCGATCGTCTACCCGTTTTTTGAAGGCATTGTCTGGAACGGAAATTTTGGTTTCCAGGCGTGGCTTGAAGAACTTACCGGTGCTGGCTTCCACGATTTTGCCGGATCAGTCGTCGTGCATGCGATGGGAGGGTGGCTTGCCTTGGGCGCTGTGGTTCTGCTCGGTGCGCGATTAGGACGTTATGGCCCATCGGGTAGTGGGGGTAGTAATTTCGCGCCATCAAGTATCCCGTTTCTCGCATTGGGCGCCTGGATCCTTACCGTCGGATGGTTTGGCTTTAATGTCATGTCAGCGCAATCGGTGGAAGGTATCAGTGGACTGGTAGCCATGAACTCACTGATGGCAATGGCCGGTGGCGCTCTGGCTGCATTGTTCGCTGGTCGAACTGATCCGGGTTTCCTGCATAACGGACCGTTAGCTGGTTTGGTGGCGGTTTGCGCCGGTTCCGATGTCATGCATCCGCTTGGCTCCCTGGTTGTTGGCGCTGTTGCTGGTGTGCTGTTTGTCTGGGCATTTACCGCGGCGCAGAATCGTTGGCGTATTGATGATGTGCTGGGTGTCTGGCCACTGCATGGCATATGTGGTGCCTGGGGCGGTATCGCCTGCGGTATTTTTGGAATGGAAGCTCTGGGTGGCCTTGGTGGTGTCAGTCTGCTTGCGCAGGTCATTGGCACGGTGGCAGGCATTGTGTTTGCAACAGCCTGTGGTTTTATCGTTTACGGTATCCTCAAGCAAACTGTTGGTATTCGATTGACAGAGGAACAGGAATTCAACGGTGCAGATTTGAGTCTGCACAAGATTTCCTCTACATCGCGCTAATGCTATTCAAGCTAATTTCAGGAGCAAATCAATGAAACGCATCACTGCGATCATCAAACCCTTCAAGCTGGACGCTGTCCGCGAAGAGTTGGCAGCCGCAGGTGTTGCCGGTATTACGGTTACCGAGGTCAAGGGCTTTGGCCGGCAGAAGGGTCACACTGAGCTCTATCGCGGCGCCGAGTATGTCATTGACTTCATCCCGAAGATGAAGCTAGAGGTCGTTGTTGCCGAAGACATTCTGGATAACTGTATCGAGGGCATCATTCGCGCTGCGAACACAGGCAAGATTGGTGATGGCAAAATCTTCGTTGATGATGTCAGCCGTGTTATCCGAATTCGTACCGGTGAAGAGGGCGAGCAAGCGCTGTAACAGCAGCGCTCACTGTTCCCAGGGTGGAACCGGTGTGAACTTGGCCACCATGAAATCGGTAAACACGCGAACCTTGTTGCTCAGGTGGCGCCGGTGCGGATACACCAACTGAATCGAGGATGTGTCGATTGCATGATCCTGTAGCACTGGCAATACCAAGCCTTGCTGCAATGATGGCTGGACAACGTAACTGGCCAGACGTGCAATGCCGATGCCCGCCTTGACCGCTTCATGCAGCGCGGATGCGCTGTTGGTGTGGAAATTTCCTTTGACGCGATGTACCTGTACGCCGTTGCCGCT
>CAYULV010000152.1:5738-9609 GCA_964445655.1 uncultured Granulosicoccaceae bacterium
AGTCGCGCAAAGGCGGATACCGTCGTCACTCGCAAGGTACCGCTGACCCGGTCATGCAAGGCCATGACAGCATCCTCGGCTTGCTGAATCTCATCGAGAATTGCCCCGCAGCGATCATTGAAGGCGTTGCCCTCGGCAGTCATGCTGAGCTTGCGGGTGGTGCGTTGAAACAGACGAGCGCCAAGGCGATCTTCCAACCTGGTAATCAGTTTGCTGACGGCGGAAGGTGTCAGATCCAGCTCTCTGGCTGCCGCTGAAAAGCTCCCGAGGTCTGCAGCCTTCGAGAACACCAGCATTTCAGTGTATTTGTCCATTTACAATATGTGCCTAGTAGTCACTAATCATAATATAATTTCAGGATTGTGGCTTGAATTTTAGCCAATCGACTCCGCCACCTTGTCAAGCATACTCGACTAAGGACACTGATATGGCAGAACAAAAGCGATCTCTCGAAAAAGCAAAAGTCCAGTAGGACTTTGCTCGGCTGTGAGGCCTACTGCGAGGCCCGCAAGACAGCGATTCAGCCCGATATTCTGGACACCCATAAACCGGCCATAGACGATATTCTGGACACCCATAAACCGGTCTGCATCGACTGCACTATCGGGTCAACTCGGATACTCTGGACACCCATTAACCGGCCGTCCACCGTGTATCGCTTTTTTGAACAGCTGATAGATCCCCTGCGTGGTCCGCCGACAGTGCGTCCGCCGACTGGATCAATGGCGTTTTTCGGCTTCTTTTTGAAGCCGTATCGGGGCGTCTTGCTGGCGACTTTGATCCTGGCCGGAATTGCCGCCGCCTCTGAACTCTTCGTTTACGTTTATCTGGGGCGCCTGGTCGATTGGATGACTGTATCCAATCCCGAAAATTTCCTGCGCGATCATGGCCTGGCGCTTATCTGGATGGTGTTCGTCATTGCGATCGTTCGTCCGCTGTCCATGCTGGGCTCACGAGCGATGATCAACCTCGCGATTGCGCCTGGTTTATCCAATGCAGTGAGGTGGCAGAATCATCGCTACGTTTTACGTCAAAGCATGCTGTTTTATCAGAATGATTTTGCTGGGCGTATTTCGCAGAAGGTCATGCAGACCGGGCATGCTGTTCGCGAAGCGGTCGTCAATGTAATCGACGGTTCTTGGATGCTGTTGATTTATCTGATCGGTGTAGTGTGGTTGTTTATTGATATCAGCGGTTGGTTGTTGCTGCCTGTCAGTGTGTGGTTGATCGCCTATTTGAGTGTGGTTTTTTTCATGGTCCCACCGGTGCGGCAGAAGTCCGCAAACCTGTCAGAAGCCAACTCCGGTCTGATGGGGCGGATAGTCGACAGCTACACGAATATCCAGTCAGTCAAGTTATTTGCTCATGATTCGCTTGAAGAAGAGTTTGCTGCGAGTGGCATGCGCAAACTAGTTGCCGCCTTTCATTCGCTGATGCGTGCGATTCTCAGTATGACGATTGCACTGACCGTATTGAATACATTGCTTGTCATTGCCACCGCTGGTGTATCGATAATATTGTGGGCTCGTGGACTGGTCAGTGTTGGTGAAATAGCTGTTGCCAATGGTTTGATCATTCGCATCAATCAGATGTCCGGTTGGATTCTTCGTACCATCACCAGTTTGTTTGAAAATATCGGTGCTGTACAAAATGGTATTGAAACTATCTCGCAACCGATCGAAATAGTTGATGTCGAAAACGCGAAGACTTTGGAAGTTACTGATGGGCGATTGAAATTTGATGCAGTAGGTTTTCACTACGAAGAGAAAACATCGGATCTGACACCCAATATCGTGATTGATGATTGCAGTTTTGAAGTCGCACCTGGCGAGAAGGTTGGTTTGGTTGGACGTTCAGGTGCGGGCAAATCGACTTTGGTTAATCTCCTGATGCGTTTTCATGATGTGCAAAGCGGCGCTATTTGTATTGATGATCAGGATATACGTGAGGTGACACAAAACAGTCTGCGTCAGTCGATAGCAGTTGTCACTCAAGATACCTCGCTGTTACATCGTTCCATTCGTGACAACATTCGTTATGGTCGGCGTGAAGCTACGGACGATGACGTCATGCGTGCCGCGAGCCGAGCTGAGGCGATGAGTTTCATACCTGATCTTTCTGACCCGTTTGGACGCACTGGACTTGATGCTCACGTGGGTGAGCGCGGTGTCAAGTTATCAGGTGGGCAACGGCAACGAATTGCGATCGCTCGCGTTATTTTGAAAGACGCACCGATACTGATTCTCGACGAGGCAACCTCAGCACTGGATTCGGAGGTGGAGGCTGCGATTCAGGAGCAGTTGAACAGCCTTATGCAAGACAAGACTGTGCTTGCTGTTGCGCATCGACTGTCCACCATTGCAGCGCTCGATCGCTTGATCGTGCTTGATGCAGGGCGCATTGTGGAGACGGGCAGTCATCAGGAGCTGATCGACAAAAATGGGCTGTACGCCCGCTTGTGGCGCCGTCAGTCAGGCGGTTTTATTGGCTTGTAGTGCGGTCCTGTGATATACACGTAGATAGGAGGAACGAGCCGCAAATATCTCAACCATGAACACCAAAGTGCTGCGCCTGAACAAGGCAGGTACTCCCATTGCCTGGTTAAGCTGGCAAGAGACCGCTACGCTTGTTGTAAAAGAGCAGGTTATCTGGAGTATTGGACAAACAATTCACACCATTCGCGGTGGTTATAACAAGGATGGCGTCCGGTCCCGACTGGAACTGCCAAGTATTGTTGCATGCGATGGAAAGGTCGATAATTCCAATTTCACACCAGCGCTTACCAACTCCTTGTTGTTCGCGCGCGATCAGCAAATTTGCCTTTACTGTGGCGTTGAACATCCGGTACGTGAACTTTCACGTGATCACGTCATTCCGACATCCCGTGGAGGTAAGGACCTCTGGACCAATTGCGTCACTGCCTGCAGGCGGTGTAACAATCGCAAAGGAAATCTGACTCCAGAACAAGCGAATATGCAATTGCTTGCTGTGCCTTTCGCGCCGAACCGTTACGAATTCTTTTATCTGTCCAATCGAGATGTGCTGGCGGATCAGATGGAATTTCTGAAAACTCGATTCTCCAACAATGTCAGTTGGCTCGACTAGTGTAAGGCCAGCAGTACTTTCATGACATAGTCGTCGAAGGGTGCAACCGACGAATGACTGCCGGAAATTTGCACGACATACTGCCCGGCTGAGGCGATGACTGTGTAGTAAGAGTTTTCATAATCCCGCAACACGCTTCGATGCACGGTCACATCCAATTCTGTCTTTTCGGGTGCTCTGGCTCGCAATATGAATTGCTCGGAGGAGTTGCTGCTGCCGGGTAAATTGCTATTGCCATGCAAGGTGCTGCCAAAGAGTTTTGCCGTGTTATCAGACTCCGCCTGAATAAGGGTGATGTCGCGTGGCGCATCGTCAGGGTTGTCTTGATCGTAGAGCTGCACAGCGACCATCGCCTCTATTAACCGGGTAAAGCCATCGACTGCGGCTTCGCGACGGTTCGGGTCGGCGCGTAAATTCACACCTTTTAAAGGCGAGGATTCAACCGCAGCCCAGCTGCCGCTTGTCCAGGAATGATCGATATTTTTGCTCGCAGACAACAATTGCTGATTGCGCGCCTCTCTCTTGGTGTTGGGGAATTTTGCCGGGGCTAGTATCTCGATTGGATCCTGAGGAGGTTTTCGCAGCAATCGATCGATAAGTACGTCACCGTTCTCGCGCTCCGACAGTTGATTAATGAACCGTTCACCTTCCACATATGAATACTCCAGCACGTTGCGGCTGATAGCTTGAACGGTTTGGGTCAATTGATTGGGTGGATTGCTACGGTTGAACATGAAGGTATCCAAAGCGTCCAGGCCATCAAGAC
>CAYULV010000153.1:0-8143 GCA_964445655.1 uncultured Granulosicoccaceae bacterium
CTGCGCATGAAACACTTTCATGGCAACGTTGAAAAGGTCATGAATTACATGCGTTTTGTCGCCGAAGATGTCAGACACCATCTGGCAAGTCTGGGTGTACGTAGTATCGAAGACATTATTGGTCGACCAGAGTACCTGACACCGGTCACGGGGCAGACTGATCGCCAGGCACGTCTTGATCTTTCACCGCTACTCGCCACTGGCGATGTGCCCGAAGACGCACCGCGCTTCTGCCAGGTCGAACGCAATGAACCGCACGACAAAGGCCTGCTGGCAGAACAGATGTTAAGTGACTGTAAATCGGCCATTCGAAAATCGATCGGTGGCGACTTTCACTACACCATCAAGAATGTCAATCGTTCGATCGGCGCGCGTTTGTCTGGCGAGATTGCCCGACAACATGGCAACAGCGGCATGGATGACAACCCGCTCAATATCTACTGCACGGGTACCGCGGGTCAGTCTTTCGGTGTGTGGAATGCCGGTGGTCTGAACCTGCATCTCGACGGCGATGCCAACGACTATGTTGGCAAAGGCATGGCAGGCGGCAAGATCGTGATCCGACCACCGGTTGATGCACGCTACACCGGGCGTAAATCGACAATCGTCGGTAATACCTGTTTATATGGTGCAACCGGCGGCAGCTTTTACGCCGCTGGACTCGGTGGCGAACGCTTTGCCGTCAGAAACAGTGGCGCCATTGCCGTTGTCGAAGGTATTGGCGATCACGGTTGCGAATACATGACCGGTGGCTGTGTTGTGGTCTTGGGAGAAACCGGCGTGAACTTCGGCGCTGGCATGACCGGCGGACTCGCCTTTGTCTTTGATCAGCATAATGTGTTTGTTGATCGTTACAACCACGAGCTCATCGATATTCATCGACTGCACGCTGAATCCATGGAACGCTATCGCAACTATCTGCAAATGTTGATTGAAGATCACGTTAACGAGACAGGTAGCTCACTGGGCCAACAGATGGTCGATGACTACTACAGCATGGCATCGCGCTTCTGGATGGTGAAACCGAAGGCGGCAGAACTGGGCGAGCTACTGTCAACGCTCGGACGCGCAGCCTGATATTCGATGGCCGGGCAAATACCTCAGCATTTTATTGATGAGTTGCTTGCCCGCGTTGATATCGTCGAGGTCATCGATCTACGCGTCACTCTGAAAAAGAGTGGCGCCAACTACTCGGCCTGCTGTCCCTTTCACAACGAGAAGACTCCGTCATTCACAGTCAGTCAGACCAAACAGTTCTATCACTGCTTTGGTTGTAGCGCAAACGGCAACGCTATCGGTTTTTTGATGGAATACGACAATATGCATTTTGTCGACGCCATCGAAACCTTGGCTGACATGGTTGGCATGGAAGTACCGCGTGATGAACAAGCGGCGCAACAGCGCAATGACAGTAAACCGCTGTATACCTTGATGGAGTCGGTTGCGGCTTTCTATCAGGCGGAACTCCGCAAATCAACAGACGCCATTGATTATCTTAAAGCGCGCGGCCTCTCCGGCGAGATCGCACGCGAATTTGCTATCGGTTACGTACCCGATGGCTGGGATGCATTGCAAAAAGCGTTTCCCAACGAAGAAGCCGCACTACTGAAAACCGGCATGCTGATTCAAGGTGACAAGGGCAAACGTCCCTACCAACGCTTTCGACATCGCATCATGTTCCCGATTCGAGATCGACGAGGGCGCGTTATCGGTTTTGGTGGTCGCGTACTCGGCAATGAAGAGCCCAAGTATCTGAATTCACCTGAGACGCCACTTTTTCACAAAGGCAGCGAACTCTACGGTCTGTATGAAGCCCGGCGCAGTGCCCAGGACTCCGGCCATGTCATTGTGGTTGAAGGCTATATGGATGTCGTGGCACTCGCACAACATGGCATCACAAATGCCGTTGCAACGCTCGGCACCGCAGCAAACCAGCAACACAGTGAAACACTCTTCAGAACCGTGCCCAACATCATCTTCTGTTTTGATGGTGACAAGGCTGGACGTTCCGCTGCCTGGCGGGCATTGACAGCAACCTTGCCTTGCCTGCAGGACGGACGCGATGCTCACTTCCTGTTTTTACCTGATGGCGAAGATCCAGACTCGATCGTCAAGGCAGGCGGTACCGCAGCATTCAATGATCTGCTGGCAACACGCATTCCTATCATCGATTATCTTTATGACCATTTATCGAGTGATATCGACCTGCGCAGTATTGGTGGCAAGGCGCAACTGGCCGACAAGGCCAAGCCAATGGTCAACACGATTCCGCGTAGTGTTTACAAACAACTTGCCTTACGAAGGCTCGAAGCCTTGATTGGGGTATCCATGGGAAGCGGCTCTGCCGCAGCGCCTGCCAAACCTGACAAGCAAACCGCCCAATCACAATCGAACACACTGACACCGATGAGTCGCACGGTACTCCTGTGTTTGCAATATCCGCATTTACTTCGCTCGGTTTCACGCGAGCAACTTGCCTTCGATGCAAACGCACCGGGTGCTGACGTTCTCACACGCCTGATCACCTACTGCGAGGCGGATCCCGACGTCACGACAGCACGCCTGCTCGAACGTTTTCGTGACACAAAGCATTTTGCCTATCTCACGCGTCTTGCCAGCCGTAGTTACTTGCCAGATGGAATTGAACTCGACGAGGAACAAGCCGCAACAGAATTTACTCACTGCTTGCAGCGACTTGCCGATAGCGCCAAGGCAACCGCTGCTGACAAACTTGATCAGTCCGCCCGGACTGGTTTACTTGCCTTGAAACGTCGATAGGTCAAGGCATGACTCGTAAAGCGCGGCAATTTCGCTTTCATCATGCAGGCGAAATCACTATGGATTCCGAACTGCAACTCGACAAGTCTGCCAGCCATCATTTGTTGACCGTATTACGTGCAGGTCCCGGTGATCAACTTGAACTGTTCAATGGCGACGGTTTCAACTACTCAGCCGTGCTTGCTAGCGGCAGCACCGCCAAACGTGCCGTCATCAGTGTCGAGTCACGATCACAAAACCTGAGCGAGCCACCCCTTGCTATCACCTTGGTTCAAGCCGTATCTCGTGGGGAACGTATGGATCAGTCCATACGTCAAGCTGTTGAACTCGGCGCCACTGCCATTCAGCCTGTCTATAGCCGTCACGCACAGAGACCCGGGGATGCCAAACGGATCAGTCGCAAGCAGGAACATTGGTACAAGATCATGATCAGCGCGACCGAACAAAGTGGTCGTGCGCGTGTCCCTGATTTACACCCCGCCCGCTCCTTGTCATCCTGGATCGAAGATAGCGATACAGGCCTGACAGCAACACCTTGTGTTGTCTTGCATCCCGCGGCGACAAATTCATTAGATAGACTCGACGCCATGCAGCAGTTATCTATTGCTATTGGACCGGAAAGCGGCTTTGACAAAGACGAAGTGGATACCATGATCGCAACCGGTGCCATCGCTTGTCGCATGGGGCCACGCACCTTGCGCACCGAAACCGCCGGGCCCGCGGCAATCGCTATCCTGCAAGCCATACACGGCGACGGATCAAAATGAACACAAGACATCTGATAACGCTAGCTTGTTTGACCCTTTGCTTGCTCGTTGCCCTCAGCGCTTGTAGCTCCTTACCGCTGCATGACCCCCTACCCCCCGAAGTCAGCGTTGATCGAATTCGTCTCGGCAAACTCACCTTGCGCGATCAAGAGGTGAACTTGCGACTCAAGGTGGAAAATCCAAACAGCTTCGACCTGCCTTTGCAATGGCTGTCGTTTACAGTCAATGTCGAAGGCGATGAACTCGCCAAAGGTAAATCGGATCAAGCCGTGACCGTCCCAGCCAGCGGAGAAGCTCTGGTGGATATCAGCGTATCCAGTAGCCGTTTGTTCAAATTTGTATTCGGATACTTTCAACAGCTGACGCAGGGCAAGACCGCGACCGGGTACTCAGTCACAGGCGTTTTAAAACTCGCCAACTGGCCCCGACGGATCCCCTTTGATATCGATGGTGTCCTTGAAGCGCCAGACGAACTGGTCCCGAACAAGGGAAACTAGGTTTTTCATCGACGACATGACAACGGCAAACGAACGATCAACAGTCGAGGAACTGCATCGCTTTATCACGGACTACCCGCGACTCTTCGTACTGACCGGAGCCGGCTGCAGTACGGCGTCAGGGCTTGGCGACTATCGGGACAAGAATGGTCAGTGGAAGCGCCCTCAACCGATCACCGGGCAAACCTTCATCAATGACACCCTTGCGCGAAAACGCTACTGGGCAAGAAGTGCGGTTGGTTGGCCAAGCTTCCATGCAGCCAAACCGGCCTTGGCCCATCATGCGCTGGCACAGTTACAGCAACAAGGCTTTGCTAAAACCTTGGTGACACAAAATGTCGATGAGCTACATCAACAAGCAGGACATACCGATGTCATCGATCTTCACGGCGTATTGAGCACCGTCAGCTGCCTTGACTGCAAAACTTGTGAATTACGTAATGACTTTCAACAACGACTGCTTCACGCCAATCCCTGGCTAGCAAACTTGTCCGCAGCGCATGCACCTGACGGCGATGCGGATCTGGAACTCGACCAACTTGACAGCGTGTCAGTACCCACCTGCCAGCGATGTCAAGGCATGCTGAAACCCGATGTGGTGTTCTTTGGCGAGAACGTCGACAAACACATCGTCGAATCAGCCCTGCATGACCTCTCTCAGGCAGACGCTTTACTGGTGGTTGGTTCCTCACTCATGGTGTTTTCTGGATTTCGATTTTGTCGCGCTGCTGACGGCAACGGGCAACCCATCGTTATCGTCAATCATGGCAAGACACGCGCTGATGATATGGCAGCGCTCAAGATCACTGGGGATGTTGGGGGTAATCTTGAGAGCCTTGTTCAATTGGTCAGCTGATTCGGAAACGAATTTGGCAAATTGTTTTGCGCCTGCATTTTAATACGCTTAGCATCATCTCGAGCGCCACTTTATTGCTCATAAACAAAAAATCGATTATGTGATTGGCATGACACCAAGAACATTTTTCTGGCGACATTGACGTCAACTCATAAAAAAGACTCAAGAATACTAAGGTTCAGCCGTTCTGAACTCCAAGGACAATTCCCGCAGGAGCTTGGGATGCTATCGATTCCTACCGTATTTCCACGAAAAAACTTGCTAACTCTCCGTCTGTGTATTGCGGCAATCATTGCTGGAAGCATGCTCGCCCAATCGAAGACAACCGCCGCCGACGTATCCGAGGATTCTATTCCTCCAGCACTGAACGTTTTGAAGCAAGCTATTCCCAATACGTATCTGACTTTGACCGAGCAAGAGAAAGCTGAAGCTCGCTTACAGTTTTTCGAGATATTGTCTGCAACGCTACCGTTGATGGATGCGTGTCACACGGATATCAATCGTGTTTGCAGCGACGAAGAAAACACCTTGACATGCCTTGTCAACAACAAAGACTCATTGGATAAATGTTGTTCAGCTCATATCAGGTCTGCTACCGGCGAATCTGCCATCGACCAAACAACATTTCACAACGATGTGTTGCTTCCAGCGGGTTCGAATCTTGAATTTGAGTCAACCTGTAAAATATCCAAGGCTACCTTGAATCGCACATCGCATTATAAAAATGTCCAATTGGCTCCTGGCCCTGTTTTCTTTAATGAGACGGGTGATATCGATCTTACACAACCGGCAGGCAAGTTGAATTGGCGTGGCCTCGACTTGGCCGAAAGCCAACCACCTACGCGAATTTTTAGAAACGGAACACCGGAATACGTTCGACTGCGAAAAACAAGCCCTTTCGATCAGTTTTTATTAAATCCCATGCAGCTCGATATCTCGAACAGTATCGAAGATATTGTATGGAACACCGCAACAATCGATGACTATTATCACTTCATTTATATGTCTGAATATGTTCGCGATACAGGGACGACAAAATTTCATTCGACGGGTCGATTGGCGCGAGGTATGCTGGCAAAACCTCATATTGTTCAAGGCATACCGGTAGCTTCTGGCATCAGCACTTTTTCCGAGAATGGGCAGTTTCTGTCAGGTTCTTTATCCGAAGACTATACACACAGAGAACTGACACTAGCCAAGGGCCCTGTAAGCTTCAGCGAGAAAGGTCTGGTTCTAACCGCAAAGTTGGCAAAACCTCATCGTTTTGACCAGTTTTTACTGGCAGCAGACGACGTAACATTCTATAAAAATGGCAAGCTAAAGTCGGCGTACTTACAAGCGGGCTCCGTGTTAAATGCAAACCCCTTACCCAGCAAAGCACACATCATACTTGACGAAGATGGCGATCTAGAAACACTTTTATTCACAAAAGAAGATCAGCTGACACCAAGCTCAAATACTTCAACCATTGAATACGGTGAATTGACGCTATCACTTAACCGAGCTTATCAAGTTCATGAGACCGGGCAAATTAAAGAAACCAGATTCAAAACTCACAAAACGTATCGAGATAAACTTTACCCGCAATACACAGAGCTGAAATTCGACCAACACGGTGAAGTAGTTTGGGATAGCTTTTATGATGTCGCTATGCACGACAAACACAAAAAACAACAGGGAATGCTGCCAGAAGTACTACCGATATCGCAACTACGCCGAGGTGTTTTTCTGCCAAAAGGCAGCATTGTTTATTCGGGCTACTACGGCAAAGCCGAGCGAGCAATAACTCCCAAAGTAGCTCGATTCAATGATTCTTTGCTAGCGCCAGGTGAGATAAAGTTCAGCAGTCACAGAGACGAATTACAACTAGCTGCTTTACATGGCGACCAAATAATTGATGGGGTCAAATTTCGTGGCTTCCCAAAGTCAATCTCATTTAATGAACAGGGGCGAGTGTCCTACGGTTACCTTTCCGGCGATCAAGTTATCAATGAAATCTGGTTTGCAGACGACTCGAGTATAAATTTCCATCCTGACAGAACGGTACTGAGTGGTGTTTTGGCTAAAACAGCAATGATCGAAGGCATCCCATTACAACAAGGCTCAGACGTGCAGTTTTATTATAATCAGCGATTAAAAACCGGATATTTAGCGTCTGAATATGCATCGGACGGCATCGTATATAAAAATGGCACTCGGCTATATCTCGATCATGAAGGACATATTCGCTCGGGCACCTTAGGCCGTGATTATCAGGTTTCGGATACGATCATACCTACCGATTCAACAATCAATCGACTCCACGATGGGCGGCTTACCCTGGAATTGAAAAAGAATATCGAGATTCAGAGCTACCATCTGGATGGGCGCAGCATAGAACTACACGAGAACGGTACTTTGCGAACCGGCATACTCGCCAGACAGGCGGATATCAACAATGAGTTGATCAGCGCCGGCACACAGTTTTTGCTCGACTCATCGGGTCAATTAATCGGCAAGGAGCACGTCGGTGTCATAGAGCCTTCTTCTGCCTCTGCTACAAATTCACGTTTTGCCGCAATATCAGTGCCTCCTCCACCGAGTGAAGCGACTTGCGGGCAATTGTTCAATTCGTCGCAATCACGCGGTTTTGCAAGCAATCCGCTAAAAAACAAATGTCGCACGTTTTATTCGGAATACCAAGAGTAATATTCTCGGCGCTACTTGTTAAGTTCAAACGGCTTATTCAAGACTCTGACCACCTGCCTCATGAACAAGGTCGACCAACCCTTGTTCAACCACGGCAAGCTCTTCAACATCGGTGCCTCGCGCCACCAATGAGACTTTGAAGCCTGTGGCATCCTTACCCGGATAACTACCGAGATCGACATTGGGATGCGCTTCCTGCAAGGCGCGCAGTGGGGCAGCCAAAGTACCTTCACCGAGATTGCATTTGACGGTGATGCTATGCACCAATGGTCCCTGCTCGAGCTCCGGCAAGACCTCTTCAAGCATCGCCTGCATGATCTTCGGCACACCAGCGAATACAAAGACGTTCTGCATACGAAAGCCAGGCGCTGCCGATATCGCATTGTGAACCAGTGTCCCACCCTCAGGAATCCGCGCCATGCGCAGACGATCATCATTCGGTTCGATGCCACGCGACTTGAAAAACTCTAGAAGTATGTCTGTCGCTTCAGGATGATGTGGTAAGGCCACACCGAAAGCCTTGGCAATGCAATCGGCGGTGATGTCATCATGCGTTG
>CAYULV010000153.1:8243-9545 GCA_964445655.1 uncultured Granulosicoccaceae bacterium
AAGGCCACACCGAAAGCCTTGGCAATGCAATCGGCGGTGATGTCATCATGCGTTGGACCAATACCACCGGTGGTAAACACGTAGGTGAAATTCTCACGCAGTTCGTTAACTGCATTGACAATGACGTCCTCGTGATCGGCGATGACTCGCGCTTCACTCAAACGAATTCCGCGGCTGGCAAGACGAGTAGCAAGGTGAGCAAGATTTTTGTCTTGCGTACGACCACTCAGTAGCTCATTACCAATGAGCAGCATGGCGGCTGTCGGTGCTGGCTCAGCTGTAGTTGATTGACTCACGTTCTGAACGCTTACCCCTTAGATGAGGCGTTCAGAATAAGGGAATTTCAGCCCTCTGTCCTTGCACAGGTAAACGGATAGTCGCGCTCGGCGAGGTTGGCGGACAACCACAAGTAGCGACCCAATACGGATCGCAGATTGAACCCGACATTCCCAAGTGATCCATCAAAATCTGCTTCACGAACCTGAACGATGGGTAGCTGTCCCGGGGAAGAGCTCGCCGCCGGTACACCGTCAATGTTGAAAATCACGTCATCATCGTTGGTCAGTGGCGTGACAGCTTGCTCGGTTATCACGATGAGTGGGGCAACCGCCACTTGCCCGGTGCAGCTTTGCATATGCTGCCATTGCCTTTCTATATAAATCGGGTCCAGAGTATTTACTTGGTCGACGGTAGTAAAGCCGATACGAATACCGCTATCGGCAAGCGTATGAGTCATGACGATTTCGGGCAAGGTACTGGTCAATTCAGTGTCGTCAAATAACTGCTCCGTGGACTCTGAGCTGACAACTTGCACGGGTGGATTACTCCCATCAGCAAAGGCCTCTGGAACAGAGTCGAGCGGCGAACCGCCATTGCCGCAGGCACTGAGAAGCGCCGTCGACGCAACAAATATGAGCAATCTTGTCATCAGAGCTGTACTACTATCCAGGTAACGAAACCAACGAGATCATTTACGTCGCAATCGCTGCGCCAATGCGCGGTTCACGGCCCTCGATGCGGCCACCAGCCCGAAAGTACCTGTTACATAGCCCACTGAACCGTAACCCAGTTCACAATCGAGTCGAACTCCCGGCACCCCAGGCTTCGAATGCGTCACCAGACCGTCACCTGAAGGGTAGACGGGCTGCTCGTGAGAGTAGACACACTCGATTCCAAAGCGCCGTTTTGGATTGCTGGTAAAGCCGTAATCGCTGCGCAGCCGAGAGCGAACCTTGGCGGCCAGAGCGTCGTTCCAGGTGCGTGACAAATCAGCGACGTCGATCGCCAAGGGGTCGGTTCGCC
>CAYULV010000154.1:0-9416 GCA_964445655.1 uncultured Granulosicoccaceae bacterium
TCCTCACGCTGTCAATCATGAATCCTATTGGTTTCGAACAACATGACCACACCAGCTGTGTCGACGATGGGGTCGAGGCTGTTGAAGCTTACTGCAAGGCTGAAGGCCTTCAGTTCACCGAGGTGCGCAGGCGCGTGCTTGAAATGCTTCTCACCAAACATCGCGCCTTCGGTGCTTATGAGATTCTTGATCGCCTGCGCGAAGAAAATCTTGGATCGCAACCTCCAATTGCTTACCGAGCGTTGGACTTTCTTGTCAAACACGGCTTTGCACACAAGATCGAACGGCTCAATGCCTTCATTGCCTGCCACCATCCGGGACAGTCACACGCACCCGCATTTCTGATCTGCCGGGTCTGTGATGCAGTAGCTGAAGCCCAATCACAACCATCGCGCACTGTGCTAGGAGCAACGGCTCGCAAAGCCGGCTTCACAATCGAACGCACCGTGATAGAAGCAGTGGGTGTATGTCCGAACTGTACGGCTGATACCGACGCATGAGCCTGGCAACGGTAAGCGGGCTGAACGTCAGATTCGGACAGTCCAAAGTACTGCAAAATATCGATTTCACAATAAACCTTGGTGAAATCGTTACCATCGTCGGTCCTAATGGTTCTGGCAAATCTACGTTTTTGCGCAGCCTCATCGGTGCGGTCAAACCCACGTCCGGATCCATCAAGTTGGCCCCCGAGACGCGCATTGGTTATGTCCCGCAACGATTGCATGTCGACTCGACACTGCCTTTAACCGTCAAACGCTTTCTTAACATGCCTCGACGCGTGAATAATGATGCATTGCACCTGGCATTAGAACAATCCGGTGCCGAAAAGCTTCATGCTCGACAGCTCAGCGATTTATCTGGCGGTCAATTTCAGAAGGTGTTACTGGCTCGCGCCTTGTTGATTCAGCCCAATCTGCTGATTCTCGATGAACCCACACAGGGTCTGGACCAACCAGGCTCGGCTGCCTTCTATCGACAACTGGAAAACATCCGTCAAGAGACTGGTTGCGCGGTGCTGATGGTCAGTCATGAATTGCATGTCGTCATGGCCGCCTCTGATCGTGTCATTTGCCTGAATGGCCATGTGTGCTGTGAAGGACACCCGGAACAAGTGGCCAGCGCCCCAGAGTATCGCGCTTTGTTTGGCACAGGTACACAAGGGGCTCTCGCGCTTTATCGTCACGAACATACACACTCCCATGATCACGACTCTGCTTGACCACTTTCTGGTACGCGCGGCTCTGGCAGGTATCGGCGTTGCCATTGCTGCAGCACCCTTAGGTTGTTTTGTCGTGTGGCGCCGTATGGCCTACTTCGGCGAAGCGACGGCACATGCATCCGTTCTCGGTATCGCGCTGGCACTGGCGTTTTCGACATCGGTATTCCTTGGCGCGCTGATCACCTCCTTGTTGATGGCTAGCCTGGTGTCCATGTTCAGCGGAAAAACATACGCAATGGATACGCTTCTCGGCGTGATGGCCCATTCCGCTCTTGCCATAGGACTGGTCGCCGCATCCTTTGTGTCAGGTGCGCGGCTTGATCTGGTTGCGTATCTTTTTGGAGACATACTCGCGGTCAGCCGTACCGATCTCATCGTCATATGGTGCGGCAGTTTATTGATACTTGCCTTGCTTTACTGGCGTTGGTCGTCCCTGTTGGTGTCGACGGTCAATCCCGATCTTGCCTACGCCTCCGGTATTGATCCTCGACGCGAGCAAATGGTCCTGACGGTGGCGCTGGCGATTGTTGTCGCTGTTGCCATAAAGGTTGTCGGTGTCTTGCTCATTGCAGCGATGTTGATCATACCGGCAGCCGCTGCCCGCGTTTTCGCCAATACACCCGAACGAATGGCATTGATCGCTGGTGGATTGGCTATTGTGTCAACCATTGCGGGACTACAAATGTCTTACCTTATGGATACACCACCTGGCGCATCCATCGTGACAGTTGCGACGATTTTGTTTTGCGGTTCCATGATGACGCCCCGATTTCGCTAGCCGACTTCGCTAGACCGCGAGCCCAATCTCGCAAGCGAGGGATTCGCGCTTATTCCTGTGTACCTGTGCCAACAAAGCCCACCATGCGCGAAATACCATCGCCGTCGGTTTCTACAAAGTATTGGCCAAGCTGAGTCATGTCCTTGCCGTCAGGCCCCTTGCCACCAAAAGCGACAGTCGCACGAGTCATACCGCCAGTAGTATCGGTGCCGACCACCTTGGCCGCCCAACCGGGCGCATTCGCGCTAAACATCCCGACATAATCATTCAGTGCATCAATGCCCGTTACCGTTTGAGGTGTACGAGGATCGTCGTAACGGATGTCTGTGTTTACTGCTTTTGAAATTTGTTCCAGCCGCTTGTCAGCTGATTCAATTTGCCACGCATCGAAAAAGGTAGAAATTGGGTCTGACATAGATTAACTCCGGCATATACCTGAAACTCATTCTAGCGTGAAATGGAGCACTTTGCGGTAACACTAATGGATACGGCTTATTCGCTACACCATTGGCTAAGGTTATAATCAAACCATGAACCGATTCGATCGCGTCACCTCACTGTTACTGCTGCTTCAAACACGATCGGTAATCACAGCAAAGTTTCTCTCAGAACATTTTAATGTTTCCGAGCGGACGATCTACCGCGACATAAGAACACTGGAAAATGCAGGTGTACCGATCGGTGCTGAAGCGGGTGTCGGTTACTACCTTGAAAAAGGTTATCGCCTCGCCCCTATCAGTTTCACTCTCGACGAAGCCGCATCACTATTACTCGGTGAAAAACTTCTGGTGTCCAGCCTTGATGTCAATTCGCGTCAGGATTTCAATCAGGCGCTGAACAAGATCAGAGCGGTAATCGACAATGCTGACAAAGATTATTTGAGTTCATTTGATGCAGACATTGAAGTGTATCCAACAGGAAGCCATTTTCCGATTGACTCAATTGGTTTGCATGAGCCTGCTGATCATCCAAGCTCCGAGTCTGACAAACAAACTGCACACGAACATCTTGGCGCTCGTGGAGCAACAAGCCACGACCACTGGTTACGAGAATGCCGAAGTGCGCTGGTGCGTCGACAAGTTGTCGAAATTGAATATCTGGCCCTTAACAGTGATCAAACGACCACACGGCTTATCGAACCGATTGGGCTTTTCTACTACAGCTGGCACTGGCATTTCATTTCCTGGTGCCGCCTTCGAGAAGATTACCGGGATTTTCGCGTTGATCGCATTCGGTCCTTTTCCCCACAAGCAGAAACCTTTCCTCGCCACAGCCGACTGACTTTACAACAGTACCTTGATACACGACCCGGACAGGACGAGCTTCAGGAAGTCGAATTGTTCTTCAGTCCAGAGGCGGCACGGTTCGTCGGCGAACAGCGCTATATGTTTGGTTTCGTTGAAGAGGAGCGACAAGCCGATGGCGTGAAGATGCGTTTCCGTACACCTGTCCCGGAATACATGGCTCGCTGGTTATTGCAGTACACAGACGGTGTCAAAGTCATCCGTGGCGATGCAATAAAGCTCGCACTAAGCCGGTTTTCATCTCAATTGGCCAAACATTGGGGGGCAAACAAGGATCACGACACCAATCCCTCCTGACACAGGGCTGTCAGTAGAGCGTGTCACAGTGACTTCCACGGTCAACAGCCGTTTTACATGCCAGAACATTTTGGCTGAATCCAACGGGAGAAAAACAATGAATCGCACACCTGTCAATCCTTGGCCCTGGTCACTGAATGTCGGCTACAACCAGGCTGAATTGCTCGAAGGCGCACGCCGACAGCTGATCTGCGCCGGTCAAACATCAGTCGATGCCGAAGGCAGACCTCAGCACCTCGACAATATGCGGGCCCAGATAACACTGGCACTGGATAATCTAGAAGCCGTTCTGAACGCCTCCGACATGGGCCTTGCCGACATCACCCGGCTTGGCATCTACACCACCGATGTCGATGAGGCAATGCAGCATTTTGACCTTCTCGGCGCTCGTTTCGGGCCTGTCAAGGCAGCCGCGCCAATGACCTTGCTGGGTGTTACCCGACTTGCTATTCCGGGTCTTCTGTTTGAGATAGAGGCCACGGCCGCTGACTGATTTTCTGATCATTCCATATTGCGGTATCATTTCGACCCAGCAAGCCACGACGTTTAGAAGCAGTCAGTAATCCCTGAGACGCTTCGCTTTACCCGGTCGAAACCATGAGTAAATCCGCCCCCAAACCTGATCGAGGCTCACCCGCTGCCCGGACCGATGAGATCATGCTGGTACAAGAGACCATGCGTACATTGGGATTGTATGACGGTAAAATCGATGGATTACCTGGCACGCGTACCATGATCGCTGTCAGGTCTTTCAAGAAATCGAGCAATATGCCGGTCAACAATACGCTCAATGCCGATTTTATCGAGTACATTCGAAATCACACCTAACTGAAATCGCTCTTCATCATGTCTTCAGTATCCGATGCTCATCACAGTGCGCTGAGTGAACTTGAAGAAATTATAAATCTTCAGGTTCACCCACTTTCCGATAGCGACTACCGCACTACCTGCAAACAAGCCTTGGACAACGATGGTGTGCTCATACTCAAGGGGTTCTTGGGTCAAGCCACGATAAACAGCATCAAGGCGGACGGCGATGCAAACCAGCATGAGGCGTTCTTCACATCGAGCGACCACAATGTGTATCTGCAGCCGCACAGCGACGACTATTCATCGGACCACCCACGCAATCGATCCATCCGTTCCAGCAAAGGCTGCATTACAACGGATCAGATTCCGGCAACATCAAAACTGCATGCGCTCTACGAAAACGAACTGCTGAAGGATTTTCTATGTGCCGTACTCGATGAAGATGCTCTCTACGAATATGCTGATTCACTATCGTCGATCAACCTGCACTACGCAGCCGAAGGTCAGGAGCTGGGCTGGCATTTTGACAACTCCTCATTCGCCATCACCTTGTTGATCCAGAAACCCGAAGGCGGCGGCCAGTTTGAATACGTACGAGATCTCAGAAATGCAGACAAAGGCGACATGAATTACGATTCTGTCGGCGCTGTCCTCGATGGACACACAGCTACCCAACACCTCGATATGCAGCCCGGTGATCTGGTCCTGTTCCGCGGGCGCAATTCCCTGCATCGAGTGACACCCACGATCGGGGATCAATGTCGCATGCTGGTTGTACTCGCTTATAACTCCAAGCCCGGTGTAGTATTGTCTGAGTCTGCCCGCTTGACATTTTACGGGCGTCTCGGCACCGTCTCCAACTAATTCCTGATCACTGTACTCCGGACCCGTTATCACTTACCTACCCCATATCGTCTACAACTACCACTTGATCACATACCTGCCGCCAATCGTTCACACCTGCCACTTGATCACTTACCCGTCACCTGATCGCTTATACCTGATTGCATAACAGAGCCAACAATGCCCTCAACGCGAAATATTCTTGAAACGCTAATTGGCTTTGATACGACGAGCCGAAATTCCAATATGGCGTTGATGGAATACATCAGTGGCGTACTGCATGACTGTGGTCAACAAACTGAACTCGTGCCGAACGACGATCAAAGCAAAGCCAATCTCTATTGCACTATCGGACCTCAGGACAAAGCCGGTGTCATGTTATCCGGACATACCGATGTGGTACCGGTCGATGGTCAGGACTGGACTTTCCCGCCGTTCACATTGACCGAAGCGGATGGACGTTACTACGGTCGCGGTACGACGGATATGAAAGGCTATGTCGCGTCCGCACTAGCAGCAGCATGTACGGCCAGCACACGTTCGCTGAAAACCCCTTTGCATCTGGCGTTCTCATACGATGAAGAAATCGGCTGCGTCGGTGTGCGAAGCTTGATCGAGGTGCTCGACAAATCACCGATCAAGCCCGCAATGTGTATTGTCGGCGAGCCGACCAATCTTGCTGTCGCCACCCGCCATAAGGGAAAGGCGTCGGGTTTGGTTCAATGTATCGGTAGAGAGGCTCATTCTGCGTTAGCACCCGGTGCCTTGAACGCCATACATCTGGCCTGCGAATTTGTCACCGCAATACGTGCCAAACAACACGACATCGAAACCGCCTGGCGTCACGCCAATGGTGCATCGGGTGATGATCCATCTGAAGTCCCCTACACCACCGTCCACGTCGGGCGAATTGTGACCACACAAGCACTCAATATCGTCCCGCGTCTGTGTCAGGTCAATTTTGAAATTCGCCATACCGCCGCCGACGATCCATCGACCATCATCGAGGCACTGAAAACCGAGGCGAAAGCGATCGTTGCACCCTACAAGGATCGGTTTCCGGAAGCTTCAATAGCATTCGAGATCATCAATGCTTATCCCGCGCTCGACACACCAACATCCGCTGACGTTGTGAGTATTGTCAAAAAATTGGTTGGGGCAAACACCACAGGGTATGTGGCCTTTGGTACCGAAGCCGGACTATTCTCTGAAAAACTCGGCATACCCACGGTTGTCTGTGGGCCAGGCTCGATGGAACAGGGCCACAAACCAGACGAATATATCGATATCGAACAGTTGAATCGTTGCGACGACATGCATGCACAATTGATAGACTGGCTGGAACAGCACTGAACGCACAAGCGATGAACAAGCCCTTTGTCAGCGACTCGGATATTGAAACCTTTCAACGCGATGGCGTTGTATTGATCAAGGGTCTTTTCAACGACTATATCGATCTTATTCGCAGCGGCATTGACCGTAACATGCGCGAACCGGGCGAGTATGCTGCTGAAAATCTTCAGTCCGGCGAGTCCGGTCGCTTCTTCGATGATTATTGCAACTGGACTCGAATACCGGAATTTGCCACGGTTATCAAAGAATCACCCGCGGCTGCGGTCGCCGCACAGCTGACCGGCTCAAACGCCATTCAGATTTTCCACGATCATGTATTGGTCAAGGAGCCTGGAACCTCCAAGGCGACACCTTGGCATCAGGACAGCCCTTATTACTTTATCGATGGCGATCAAACCGTTTCATTCTGGTCGCCAATGGATCCGGTAGACAATGCAACGCTAAGATGTGTTGCCGGTTCCCACCGTTGGGAAAAACCGGTTTTGCCGACACGGTGGCTTGCAGAAGACAATTTCTACCCAAGTAGTGATGACTACATGCCCGTCCCAGACCCGGATGCCGAAGGCATGGCAGTGCGCGAGTGGTCCATGCAACCTGGCGATGCGGTCGCCTTTCACTATTCGATTCTGCACGGAGCGCGCGGCAATAACACCGATCAGCGCCGTCGCGCATTCTCGTTACGGTTTATCGGTGATGACGCCCGGTTTGCCGAACGCCCTGGCCGCACATCACCACCCTTTCCAGAGCATGGCATGCAGGCGGGCGATCGTTTACGAGAAGACTGGTTTCCTGTTGTGTATCGAACCGAATAAACTTGTATCAAGCAGCCTATAAAATTAGCGACATCACAACATCAGCCAAATGACTGCATCAGGAAATGTCTGAGCCCTACCAATTCAAACCGTTAGTCCACGTCACGCGAACCGACTCAGAGCTGGTTCAGCGTGCTGACGACTTTTATCGCTTGGTCAATCAGCGACGGACTGTCAGGGAATTCTCCCCTAAGGCCGTTCCCGCTGCAGTTATCCGTAGCGCCATCGCAGCGGCGGGAACCGCACCAAGCGGCGCCCATATGCAGCCATGGCATTTTGTTGCAGTTAGCGATCCTGAAAAAAAGCAGGCAATTCGCATCGCCGCCGAGAAAGAAGAACGTGCCTTGTATGAACATCGAGCCTCTGATGAATGGTTACAAGCCCTTGCACCACTGGGTACCGATGCAAACAAACCTTTTCTGGAGACAGCTCCCTGGCTGATTGCCGTTTTCGCCCAAAAACATACGCTGGATAAACAAGGCAGGAAACACAAGCATTACTACACGCAGGAATCCGTAGGTATCGCCACGGGTATGTTGATCACCGCCCTGCACACAGCAGGTCTGGTTTGCCTGACACATACACCGAGTCCAATGAGTTTTCTACGCGATGTACTGGATCGCCCCACACATGAGCGTCCGTTTTTATTACTCGTAACCGGTTACCCGGCTGAAGATGCCATGGTGCCGGATATCTCGCGCAAGGCGCTTGACGATATTTACACTGAGTTCACTGAGTAAAACGCAACCCATGAACGATAGCGCTAATAAGGCGATCGCCCCCCTACCCGATATCATGGTCGCACCTACCGGCGCACGCCGCACGCGAAAAGATCATCCGGCTTTGCCGATAAGCATCGCCGAAATCACCCGTACCGCAAAAGACTGCTGGGCTCATGGGGCTACCGGGATTCATGTACACGTTCGAGATGAAAACGAAAAACATATACTCGACAATCGATTGTACGCGGAGGCTATTGCAGCCATCAGTTCCGCACTTCCTGACATGTATATTCAAATCACGACAGAAGCTGTTGGCCAATATTCACCCGCCGAACAAAGACAATTGATCCACGATCTGAAACCATCCAGTGCGTCAATCTCACTCGCCGAGCTTTATTCCGACAACGATATGCAGCTCAATCGAGAATTTCTGTCGTGGTGCCTTGAGGCGAGCATCGGTGTGCAGTTCATCCTGTATAGCCCTGAGGATTTGAACCGCTTCGAGTCATTAATCGACACAGGAGATATTTGCGGTGACAATTATGTCAGTGGCGTGCAACTGATTTACGTACTTGGGCGCTACACGAAAAATCAGCAAAGTCACCCTGAAGACCTGAAACCCTTGACGGACTGGCTTGAGCAAACTGGCATCAGTGCCGACTGGGCAGTGTGTGCCTTTGGCCAATCTGAAACCGATTGCCTTGTTGAAGCTCGACGCCGTGGCGGCAAGCTTCGAGTCGGCTTCGAAAATTCTCTTTGGCACCGTGACGGTCAATTGGCCAACAACAATGCCGAACGCGTTGCCGAAGTCGTGTCCATGATCAAGTCGCTTGCATAAAACAAACATCACATCATGAAAAAACAATTTTTCCATATTCCCAGTGGTCTTGTTTACCTTGATGGCAATTCACTCGGACCCTTGCCAAAACTCGCTAGCTCACGACTACAGCAAACCATCAGCGATGAATGGGGCGAACTATTGATCCGTGGATGGAATCAGGCTGGCTGGATGGATCAACCCGGAGAACTCGGTGATCGCATTGGGGATTTGATCGGCGCCCCAGCAGGTAGTGTGGTTATCGGCGATACCTTGTCCATCAAGGTTTATCAGGCGGTTGCCGCCGCCTTGAACAAAAACCCGGACCGACGTGTTGTCTTGTCCGATACCGGTAATTTCCCAACCGATCTTTACATGGTCGATGGCCTGATCAAAACCATGAACCGATCGCTCGAACTCAAACTTGTCGAGCCCGAGGAAGTCGCTGATGCACTCGATGA
>CAYULV010000155.1:0-9370 GCA_964445655.1 uncultured Granulosicoccaceae bacterium
TTTTTATCCAGAAATGCATTGCCGTCTTGTACCAGTTGTTCCGTGTTTGCTTGATCATTCAAAGAACCGAGCCAGCCCCGGTCAATGTGATTTAATGTGCTCCACAAAATGTCGAACCGTTGTAAATATTTGGCTTTCGTTAAGCGTAAATTTTCTTCGGTTTTTGCAACACGATAATCTTCGAGTGATTCAGAAAATCCGTCGAAGTTGTGATCCATCTGTTGGATGAAATTGAATTCGAGTACCCCGTCATCCTGAAAGCGTTGCCGGGTAGCGTCGATCAAAATCAGCAGGTAGATAAGGGTGCCAGCACACATTAGCGCTACCAGGATGGGTATCGCTATGAGCAAACGATCTTTCAAAGTAGATCTATATGGGTGAGTTGCCAGACGGCACTGGCAATATTGAAATCATTGAGCAACTCAGGGTAATCGTCGAATGGAAAGATGATTCTCAATGGGCCTAAACGACGAATCGATATGTCAGTGCCATTGTGCTGGTATGCAATTATGACGGGATACTTGTGCCAATCCACGTCAACATCCGCTTTGTAGTTATCCAAAGCAAGTGCAGAAAAGGATTTCGCTTTAATGTCGAGAGTGTCGAAAAGCACTGACAAGCGAACACCAAGAAATTCCTGTTCGCCGTCAGACCAAGGCGTGTTTGTTACGAAGCTGAATGTTGGCAGGTTTTTGATCCATTCCAGATCAAGATGGATTTCGTCACCGACGTTTGGATTAGACAGGCTTCCCGAGATAATCAACGCAGGCTCACCTTCAGGGGTAGGCGGAATATTTTCAGCATTCACATGCGCGGTAGCGAAAAGCAGGCAGCCGAGAACTGCGGTCAATATTTGACGCGATAACTTGACTGGTTTAAAAAACCGAATCGCCGATCTCCTGATCAGTGTCGCATAACGGTCACTATCCATTTGATGAATCTCCAAACAACATGTTGGTCCAGTACCCCTCTTAAGCAAACCCACCTAGGATTACTTACAGGTTATATGGGTAGACAATAGTACGGATACTGTGGATTAATTTACCCTTTAGTCGTAAACGTCGTCATTCTTTTGGCTAGTGGTTGTTTATGGTTACGATATTTCATTTTTCCTAGCTTCGTCAAATGCATTTTGCATAATTGCCCATAGGGGCTCGCACTTTTGGTGACTTTTAGGCAGTTATTTCGGGCAATAAAATGAAAAATCGACTCATTATTGAATCATTGACTCACGAAAAATTTGCGCCCTATGGTGATGTGATCGAAGCGCACGGGGACGCCGATAAATTGATCAACCGCGGCTGCTGCAAGCGCTTTCATGACAGGGCAAAGTTGGATATACAAAGCGGACGGGCGGGAATCAGTATTTTTCAAGGCTCGCCATACGACCTGCCGCTGACCCTTGATATGGTCGAACGTCATCCTCTGGGCAGCCAAGCTTTTTTACCATTGTCGGAATCGCCTTATCTTGTGATCGTGGCTAGTGATCATGGCGGGACCCCAGATCGGCCCAAAGTATTCAGACCGTCGCCGGGACAAGGTGTGAATTATCACCGTAATGTCTGGCATGGGGTTTTGACGCCCATTGAGAGGGAATCGCTTTTCGCCGTTGTTGATCGTATAGGTGAGGGCGAAAATCTCGAGGAATTCTGGTTTGATGAGCCTTACGTTATTAGTGGCTAGTGAGTGATGGCAATTTTTACCTGCGCGCAGTCGCTGTTGCTCGTTGTCAGTCGATCAACTTGCCCGATTAACTTAACAAGCGAGCAACAGCTTTTCTGCGCTTTACCTTAGCGCGCTATTTAGTTGGTAGCAAAGCAATAGAGCAATCCAGCGCCACCGGTTTTCGGTAAATCATCTTCACCACAGCCGGCCGATCCGTGCGCTGAGTTCCAAGAGATCATATTTCGAGATTTGTTCAGTCCCACTCGGTCATGGTGACCAACAATTGCTGAGCCTTCTCCGTTACTCGTCCAGTTACCACAGGTCGTGTCGCCGCCTGCTGTGGAGAAGTGACCATTTGAATCGGTACCGGTCAGAATGTCATGTTCGTTTGGCTTTTCACCACGCCCTTTGATGGGATTTCCGTTTTCATCCAAACCGGTTTTGCCATTGATATTGGCTTTGTCGCTGTGCAGTTCATCGACATTGTTTGCGATGAGTTCGCCTTTGGCGTTGTGCCATGGGCCGCTGCCAATTCGGTCACGTGCACTAATTCCATTAGTGACTTGGGGAGAGCCACTGCTACGGTCAATGACCATGCTGGTACTTAAGTATGCGGCCCATGATTTGGTAGAGCCTGCTGATTTAGCCAGAGCAGCACAATGGGCGTCAGCGCCTTCCAGACCACCGAAATTTGCCCCGTCGCCATTGCCGTCGCTGGTGATGAAAAACGACATATTTTCATCAGCCGAATACGCACTGCCGCTAATTAGAAGACCCACAGCCGATGCAGCGATCAAGGTGAGAACGGCCTTTGATTTCTTTATATCAGTCAAAATAAACGCTCCTTATACTTAACTTGTTGAAATTACCAGGGTACTCATACTATCTTATTGTCTGGTGAGCGAGCTTTTAAAAAGTTCCCGCGCCTTTAGAAATATTTTTGGCGAAGATGCCTGGCTTTTTTTCTCTATCAATCAAGCAGTGAATTTATCATGTCTCGACTATCCGATTTTCAAAACAGGCTGATTGGCCGTGCCAACTGGCTGATATGCCTGTCAGTGATCGGTGTGGCGTGTTCCAGTGTGGCAGGAAATACAGACAAAGCTCAATCACGGCTGATCGATTCCGATTTCAACGACAACAAGCCAATACCACATAGTGTTGTCGCGCAGAGCAGTGGCGAAGGTATTGTAAAAGCAATGTTGTCCTGTGGGACTGACAGATATGCGCATGCTGTTCTGGGCGATGCCATTGAAGCGGCTTGCCTGATTGTTGAGGATGAAGCCGGTGCCGTCGTTCAGCTAGACCTGCCTAACCATCAGGTCTTTGAGGATCTCATACCGCGTATTGCTGATGTCAACTCAGATGGGCAGAACGACGTGGTGCTGGTTCGTAGCGGGTCTCGGACTGGCGCGGCGTTGACTGTTTATAGTCTGACACAAACTGGTACAGACAAGCAGCTGACAGAGCTTGCCGCGACACCTGCTATAGGCACGGCCAACCGGTGGCTAGCGCCTGTGGGCGTTGCAGATTTCAATAACGATGGCGTGCAGGATATTGCTTATGTTCAGACACCACACATCGGAGGAATTTTAAGAGTCTGGTCAATTATGGATGGCGACTTTAAAGAAATCATGCAATCGCGTGGTTACTCAAACCATAGTATTGGTGATACGCGCGTGTCGACGGCGAAGATTAAGGATATAAACAATGACGGTGTAATGGATATCGCACTTCCCGATCAGCGCCGGCAAAAAACAGTATGGATTACGCTGTATCCTGAGTTCGCGATATTACAATCCAAGGCGTATGAACTAAGCGACTTTAATTAGCTTTTTGTTAGTCAGCATATGCTGAGAGTCAGCGCTTGTCCGGTTCATGCGCTTGAGCACCTTGTTCGACCGCTTCCATTGCATCCGTTGATAAATCGTTAAGACGTTGGGACATCATTCGGCAAGCACTTTCAAAATTATCAGAGGCGTCAGATTTACTCACCGTTATGGGTTCGCCCACTGCCATCACAATGTTTGCAAATGGTTTAGGAACCTTGAACCGGTCCCAGGACCGCAGGCACCAAAAGTGGCTAGCGTGATAACTGATCGGTAACAAGGGCGCGCCGCTGAGTTGTGCCAGCATCGCAACGCCCGGCTTGAATTCGTAGATCGGGCCCCTCGGGCCATCGGGAGTCACGATCGGAGACACGCCTTGTTTTTTTATGACCGTGTAAATTTCGCGCAGTGCCTGGGCACCTCCGCGTGAGGCCGATCCACGGATAATTTGTACGCCCTGATTGCCAAACATACCGGTTGCTATATCCCCGTCTGCTGAGGGGCTGATCAGATAGCCAAGCTTGAGGCGAGGATCTTCTTCCGCATTATTGAGCAGATAACGGACGCAAAAAAGCTGATCCTGGTGCCAATAGCAGGGTATGAATGGTTTTTCGCTGATTAGCAGTGCTTGCAAGTGCTCGTGGCCAATCACACGTCGAATTTTGCAGGTTTTCCACAATAGGTGAAAAAGCCCCCACAAGGTCGGCGGCAGTGCTTTTTTACTCAGGCGGCGACGGAATTGTTTCAGCGTCATGCGGGCAGTTGTTCTCGGGGCACGGTAGTCTTCTTGGCTCAATGATATACTTCGTACACTTGTTTTCCTGCTTTTCAAGCTCGTTATCCCAAGCCAAGCGTGTCCAGTAAACCCAACGAGTTCAAGCTCCCACCCGGACCGCCTGACGGTTACGACATCAATGTAGATGACGAGACCTTTGATCGCTTGCACGCGTGGATCTCTCGCTACGGCGATATCGTTGCAGTCAAGCCCTTAAGCCGTAATGCGCCCTCGGTCGTGATCAATAACCCTGATTACGTCAAACATGTCTTGATATCCAACCATCGGAACTACCGCAAGGGTGTGGGGTTTGAGCGCATCAAGATGCTTCTTGGCAATGGCATTATTGTTAGTGACGGTGATTTCTGGCGCTCTCAGCGACGAATGATTCAACCGGCTTTTCACCGTAAAGTCGTTGCCCATCTTGCCACGATGATGCAGGACTGCAACGCCAGAAAGCTTGTCGAGTGGCGGGAAGCCGCGAATTCCCGTACCGTCATCAATATCACTGAAGAAATGAGTGCCTTGGCCCTGGAGGTCGTACTCAAAGCCTTGTTCAGCGTGGATCTGGACTGGTTGATTGACAAGGAAGGCAAGAATCCTTTTCTGATGCTGGTGGAAGATTTCACACGAGATCTCAAGCTCGCCATGCGTTTCCGGGCGATGACACGGCATGTGAAGGACATTATGGAGCTACGTCGAGGCGAGAGCCGTGTAGAGCATGACTTTCTATCGCTGCTGATGGAGACACGCGACAAGGACACCAATGAACCCATGGATGACAAGGCCTTGATCGACGAGGTCATGACCATTATTGTTGCGGGCCATGAAACGACAGCTGGCACACTCAACTGGGCCTGGTATTTGTTGTCTCAACACCCGGATGTCGAAGCCCGTCTGCATGATGAGGTTGATGCTCTGGCGACAGATCCGGGCTTCGAACATCTCGAAAAGCTTGACTATGCAAGGCAAATCGCTGAGGAAACCTTGCGACTCTATCCGCCGGTCTGGTTATTTTCCCGAAAAGCGATCCACGATGACATCATCGGCGGGTATGACATTCCTGCTGGCAGTAATATCTTTCTCTGCCCGTATTTGCTACATCGCTCCCCGCAATACTGGGATTGTCCTGAGACTTTCCAACCAGAACGCTTTACTGCCGATGCGGTGAAAGTAAGAAACCGACATATCTACTATCCTTTCTCTTTGGGTTCGCGGCGTTGTATTGGTGAATTCTTTTCTCTTGTCGATATGCAACTACACCTTGGTTTGATGGCCCGATATTTAAGATTGACCCAGGTCTCCGATCAGCCGGTAGAGGTGGAGCCACATATTAATCTGCGTTCCCGTCATCCCATCATGATGCAGGTGCACGCGCGTACTTCGATTGCAGACTTTACGGGATGAAGATGCACATAACCTTGACGGCTTTACTTGAGGCGCGCGCCTCGAGTGAGTTTGGCATCACATTCATCACTGCTGCGGATAGTGAAAAGCGACTGCCTTACCATGAGCTTTTCCAACTTGCAAAAACCCGTCTCGGACAGTTTCATGCGGCGGGGGCAGGCGCGGGTGATTACCTGATCATTCAACGCGCAGACAACCAGGAGTTTCTCGTTTCGTTCTGGGCGTGTCTTCTCGGTGGCATCGTCGCGGTACCCGTGGCGCCGGGCAATACGGCTGAACATCGGCACAAATTGTTCCGAATCGCCAAAAAGCTTGAAACAGCATGGTTGTGCACTGACAAAGACAATGCCGTCCGTGTGCAGAAATTTGCCTCGGAGTTGAACCTCGACGACGAATGGCAACAATTATCCAGTCGTCTTGTAAGCGACGATGCGCCTGGTCAGAGCGATGTGCTCATTCATCGGACCACACCGGATGAGCCGGCATTCATTCAATTTTCGTCCGGTTCTACTGGTACACCTAAAGGTGTCGTGCTGACGCATCGAAATCTGGCGGCGAATATTGATGCCATCATTGAGGGCATGGCTGTACAGCCCAATGATCGATATCTGAGTTGGATGCCATTGACGCATGACATGGGCCTGATTGGGTTTCACCTGACACCGCTTGCTGCGGATGGCGAACAATTCTTGATGCCGACGGAGCTATTTGTACGGCGACCTCAGCTTTGGTTGACAAAGGCTGCCGAACACCGGATCTCGGCGCTCTCCTCGCCCAATTTCGGTTACCAGCATTTTCTCAAGACGTTCAAGGCCGAGAATGCCGAACGTCTTGATCTTTCTTCTGTGCGGCTGATATTCAATGGGGCGGAGCCTATTTCAGTTGATCTTTGTCGCGCGTTCATGGAGTCCTTGCGGGCGGCAAAACTTGATCAAAATGCCATGTTTCCAGTGTATGGGCTTGCCGAGGCAAGTCTAGCGGTAAGTTTTCCGGCCCATGCGAAACGATTCAACACCCTTTCAGTCGCTCGTGATGCGCTGGGTATTGGGGAGAAAACTGCGGATAACATTGTGAGCGGCGAGGCGAGTAACACGTCGAGTTTGTCATTTGTGTCAGTCGGAAACCCGATCAATCATGTGAGTGTCAAGATCGCCAATGACAGGGGAGAGCCGTTTGCGACGGGTACGACGGGCCATATCTTTATTAAAGGCGATAGCGTCACCAAGGGATACTTTCGTGACGATGATCTGAATGCGTCTTCGATATCATCTGACGGTTGGCTCGACACGGGAGACCTGGGGTTTTTCCATCAAGACCAGCTGTACATTACAGGACGTGCGAAGGACATCATCTTTGTCAGCGGCCAGAATGTCTACCCTCATGATCTTGAAGAAATCGTGTTTGCCAAAGGTATTGTTGAACGAGGCAAACTTGCGATCTCAAGCAAACGAAGTGATACCGGTGATCGAGAGGAGCTCATCGCGTTTGTCATGCATCGCGGTGAACGCGATATATTGGAAGGCGTAGCGTCGGACATCACTCGAGCGCTCGGTGAATCAGCAGGTGTCAGAGTTGATCACATCGTGGCTGTTCCGCGTCTCCCTAAAACGACCAGTGGTAAGGTACAGCGATATGCTCTCCTCAAGGGGCTGGAGTCTGGTGACTACGAGACCGTGATTAGTAATGCCCCCGAGTCTGACGTCGATGAGGGTTTGGCTAATGTTGTCAAAATTGTCGATGACGCGAGTTCTGATCTTTCCATCGCCGAACAACTGCAGGCGATCTGCGTGGCCAAGACCGATGGTATGAGCGTGGGTGTCGATGACAATCTCTTTGATCTCGGCATTAGTTCGCTGATGCTGGCTGAAATTCATGCGACGATTGAAGAAACCTGGCCGGGACGTGTTGATGTTACCGATCTATTCGATTACCCCACGGTCTCGGAGCTTGCTAACTTCCTTGAGCGCGAGCCTGAGCCCGCCTTGGGTTAGGCAACATGGCATTACCGGCGGGATGATTGACCGATGATCGATTTCGTTCAATACGGTGTTTTCAATCGACCCGCGCGGTGTGAAATAGGATTTTTTCTACCAGATACGTTTGCCATGTTGCCGTTTATCGCGGCACTTGAACCCTTACGCGCTGCCAATCGATTCAGTCAGGAACCTCTGTATCGCTGGCATCTCTTTGGCGAAACAAGTGAGCCTGCGATTGCTAACAATGCAATGACCCAGAACGTAATCGGTGCGCTTGAGATGGCCGACAAACTCAATCGCCTGATTGTTTGTGGACCGCATGATCCACATCACTACGATTTCACCAAATCAGTACCGGTGCTAAAAAGACTGGCGCAATCAGGGACGGCACTTGGTGCACTAGACACCGGTAGCTACCTGCTTGCAGAGGCTGATCTTATTCGAGACAAACGATGCACGGTTCATTGGGAAGTGCTCCCAGGGTTTCGCGAGGCCTATCCAACGCTCGATGTGTCGAGCGAATTGTTTGAAGCCGATGATGATCTGTTTACCTGTGCAGGTGGTGCCGCTGCACTGGATATGATGATCGCCATCATTGCAAAAGACCATGGTCGAAAACTCGCAACACAAGTGGCGGAGTTATTCGTACATACCGACGTTCGTTCGGCCAATGAACCTCAGCGTATGGGTATCGCCGAGCGCACCGGTGTCTATCACCCCGGTTTGATCAGTTGTATCGAATTGATGGAATCAAATATCGAACAACCACTCAATGCAACTGAGCTTGCTTCGATGGTTGGCTTGTCGTCACGTCAATTGGAACGTCTGTTTCGGGCGCATCTGGATGTCACCCCGACACTTTATTATCAACAGCTTCGCTTGCGACGGGGACATGATCTGCTACGTCAGACGCCTATGAGCGTGCTTGAGGTTTCAGCTGCTGTCGGCTTTACCTCGGCGGATTATTTTGCGCGCCGATTCAGGGCGCTGTTCGGGTGTTCGCCAACGGATGCGCGTTTCAGACAATAAACATCTGCTGCCGGTGTTCATACTGTCGCCAGAATCTGCGATACGGTCGTTTCTGTCTGTCCCTATTTCTTGTTAAGCGACAATAATCCTTCTTGGACAAAGAGTTGTCACTGGGAGTCAACAATGACAGAGCCTGCCAAGAAAGTTTCAAGGCGCGGCGCTCGCGCTGCAAAACGTGCGTTACGCGCTGCACCTCTGGCTGATGAGGATAGAGCCGTACGACCTGGCCTGTCGGGCGGTTCCTATCAGCCTCTGGCAACTGCCGATGTTGCGCGGATCAACGAAGCGGTAATGAACGCGCTGGAAAATATTGGTCTGGCGCAAGCGATACCTTCGTGCATCGAACTGGTAACAGCGGCTGGCGGTCGTTATAAAGACGGTCGACTGCATTTTCCTCGCTCACTGGTGGAAGACACCATTGCAAACGCTGCGAAGGAAATTGTGCTGTATGGGCGAGAGTCGAAACATGATATTGAAATATCCGGCTCCCGCGTGTATTTCGGAACAGCAGGGGCCGCGGTACATGTAGTTGATATTGCAGCCAATGAGTATCGCGATTCGGAACTCAGCGATCTTTACAATATGGCGCGACTTGTCGACAAACTCGACAATATTCATTTTTTTCAGCGCTGTCTTGTTGCGCGTGATGTCCCTGAACCTCTGGATATGGATATCAATACCTGTTATGC
>CAYULV010000156.1:0-4745 GCA_964445655.1 uncultured Granulosicoccaceae bacterium
GCGAGAATCACACCCATCTGATGCCAGGTATCGGGCAGGGCATGGCAAAAGGCATGTACGGCACTTTCAGGGTTTGGACGATAGGCGTCGTTGGCGGCGAACAATACACCTGAGGTACCAAGAGACACGAAGGCGTGTCCCGCCTTGACAGTGCCCATCCCACAGGCGGTTGCTGCATTATCGCCAGCGCCACCGGCAACGACAACGGATGCAGACATGCCGTAACGGCTTTTGAGTTCAGCGCGCAGCTCACCCGAGACGGCTGTGCCTTCGACCAGCCGTGGCATATGTTCAATACCGAGATGCATGGATTCGAGCAGTTCAAGCGACCAGTCTCGCTGTGCAACATCCAGCCAGCCGGTACCTGCTGCATCAGACATCTCCGACACATGCTCACCCGTGAGCCAATACCTGACATAGTCCTTGGGCAGCAATACCTTCGCGACTCGCGCAAACGCTGGTGATTCGTTAAGACGAACCCATTCGGTCTTTGGTGCAGTAAACCCTGGAAACAGAATATTGCCAGTCAGTTCGCGCGAACGACTAGTGTCGAGCTGGGCTGCTTCGCGATGGCTGCGCGTATCGTTCCAAAGCATGCAAGGTCGAATGATGGTGTCGTTGTCATCAAGTAAGGTTGCGCCATGCATATGCCCGGACAGACCGATACCGGTCACAGCACTGAGCTCCTTGGCATGATGCTGTTTCAGTTCATCGAGCGTATCGCTCAAGGCTTGTATCCAGCTTGCCGGATCCTGCTCGGACCAGCCGTCGTGGAGTCGTTCCACCGTGAGTGGCGCAGTCATGCTGGCGATGACCTGCTGCGCATCGTTCATCAGGACACTTTTGACACCGGAGGTTCCGAGATCAATACCGAGGTACATTATTCAACTCCTGGAAACCAGTGCAGCACATGATCCTTGTCACGAGAGACGACAACATGGTGGTTGGCAAACAATTGATACGGGGCGCTCCATTCACCGTCTGGCCACTGTACGCGTAGCGTTGCGCGTTCTGCAACACCCAAGCCGAAATGGACAAAGCCGAGTTCGCCAGAAGCGTGTCCACCGCCGATTTGCACGCGCCGGGTTTGTACATGATTGCCGGTCTTCAATGACAATCGAGCACCAACGGCGAAACGATTATCGTCTTGTTGTTTGAGTTCAACCTTCAACCAGTTGCCACCGACACGTGGACCGAACTCGCTGTGCATGCCTTGATGACGAAACACACTGACCGGGGCATCACGATTGATAACGACTATGTCGAGCAAGCCATCGGCATTCAAGTCACTGATGCTGGCGCCTCGACCGCGTGTATCCAGGGCAAGCCCGGCAAGTGCCCCGGTTTCTACAAATTTTCCGTCATGCGTGGCAAGTAAGAGATTGTCTGGATCAAAGGCTGCGAAGTCGCTCATGCGTTCAACATTGCCTTTGGCTATGAAAAGATCCTGTCTTGCATCATTGTTGACATCACGAAAGCTTGCATGCCAACCGGTACTTGGTTTGAGATCGGCGCCGATATAGGGTCGATGGGCGGTAGCGCCTCTGTCCCAGGCGACATCAGTGAAGGCGGGTCGATTCTCCTCACTCGCTTCGACTGTGTTAAGCGTTTGCAGCTTGGTGTCACCCATCGAGGTCAGCGCATACTCCGGAAACCCATCGGCATCGAGATCGGCTTCTGCGATGCCCATTCCCCAGATAACCAGACGTTCCCAACCTTCAGCGGATGTATATTGCCGCGGATAACGGCCACCGACATGCCACAGTTGTTCCTGACCCTCGCGGTAGTAGTGTCGATCGTTGGTGATGCGCAGGTCGTCGCGACCGGATTTGTTCCAGTCAGTGAAGATCATCGACAAGCTGCAATGACCGGGTGACAGTGGCAAGTTTTGCGCATAGTTGGGATGAGATTTTGCGGTCGAATCAAGGTCTGCTTTACTGCCGTCAATGTCGTCAATATGCATGACCAAACGATTGTCTTCGCAGGTACCCCAGGGCGAACCCGGTGCGGTGCGATCCACATAGTTGCCGAAGGCAAGCACTGGGAAGGCCGCATTGTCGTTAAAGCTGGCACTGAACGCAGTCGTCCAGGCATGGCCTCCGTCAAAACCGAAACTGCTGTTTACTTTTGTAAATTGGCAATCCGGCCCGCCTTTGAGCAATACATTTTCGCCGAGTCGCAATATCACCAGATCAAGCAGGCCATCGTTATCGAGATCGATTGGGTAACTACCTAGCACTTTGTTGATATCGGTTGATGCTTGTTGCAGTGGCGCAAACTTAAGTTCTGCGCCAGGCTTTGATTGATTGAGATATAACTGCGCCTTGTCTGCACCGCCAGCGATATACAGTTCCGGCAAGCGATCACCGTTACAATCAAATGTTGCAACGCCACCGCCGACAAAGTATTCCCACGGGCCGGTATAACGATGATCGATACCCGCTGCGATAGCTTGTTCGACATAGGCAGGGACATCGCCCGCGAAGGGGCTGGAGTTGATGTCCGCGTCTGCAACGGTATCTGCGTTCGCGCTGTGCACATAAGCACACAGAACCATGGCCAGTGGAATGATGAAGGAGGTTTTCACAGCTCACCGATGATAAGTGTTTTTAGAAACGCGATGACATCCAGGCGTTGATCTTCATTGAGCTCATTCCAGGCCTCGGTTGAATGAGAAGCATCACCGCCGTGCGCTGCAATTACCTCTGCCAGTGTCGTCATGTCACCGCGATGACCATAGGGCGCAGTGCTGCCTACCCCCCACAGTTCACTGGTCATGAACACATTGCGTGGCACGAAACGTTGAGCGAGTCGTTCATTGCCGAGTGTATTGTTCTTTTGATCACTGATCACATGTCGTTTAAGATCGCCAAACAGTGGCACCAGTATGCGTCCCTTGTCATCACGTGGCAGGGTTTCACTCCACGGCAGATGTGACAGATCATAGCTCTCCGCAGGGTGCTCACCGGCGCGCAAGGTGCCGGCTGAATCTACCGGGCCGGGATCGGTAAAGACAAGGTTTTCCAGCGGTAGACTCGGTCGATGACAACTGGCACAACCGAGTGCTGAAAACTGTTGTTCACCGCGCGTGGCGCGGGCTTTCCATTCGCCCTCGATATCTTGCCTGATGTGTGGTGGTTCACGACTGGCTTGCCAGGCAACCAGTGCCGAGACATGCAGCGGGGTAATTTCATTATCGATGGCATCTTCATCGAAGTCGGCAACGCCGGTCCAGCGTTCACCAAAACGCTCACTGGCCTGCATGCCATGATGATGATTGAGTGCATTGACGGTAAATTGTCTTAAGGATGTCATCACACCCTTGTGACTGAATGGTCGTATGACGAGATCCTGATCGACACCGTCTATACCGCGAGGGTCGACCGTGCCGTCAGGATGCGCGATCAGGTGACCAAAGTCGACACCTTTGGTCGACAAGGTTTGTGTAAGCGATGCATTTTCCTGTCGTGCGCGTTGCAAGGCGTCAGCCCGTTGTTGTTGCAGCGCCAGACTCATCTCTCGAGCAAGCAGTTCGATCAGACCGGCACCGAACAAGTGATTGGTATTGCGTTCGTTGGAGAATTCCGGATCAGTCGTATTGAAGTCCGTGTGTTGGAATCCGGTAGACACAAATACATTGACGGAAAAATCTCCCGCACCACCCGGTAAGGGCAGGTTGTGGCAACTGACGCAGGCATTGGCATCGAGTCCGGCAGTACGACTGAACTCGCTGCGCGGTGCGCGGCGACGCTTGGTTGGAATGATGGCTTGAGTCGCCATCGGACGCCCAACACCATCGAGCGTCGTGAAGCTTGCTGAAAACAGTGTGTCACCGATGGCAATCAAGCGTAGAAAGCGTTCTTTGTCAGTCGTTTCCTCATCCAGTTTGAGCGCTTCAACAGGTGGTACGGTTTGTTCAAGCCACGGCGTATCGTTGGCGAAACAAACGTTGCCAGTGAATATAGCGATAGTTAAAAAAACAACTCTCATGATGCGTCGCGAACGTTGGCGGCATTGAATGCGAACTGTCGATCGACTGCCGTCAGCGATTCGAGCGCGAGGCCTTTTTGCAACAGGAGATCCGCATCGTCAAAACTGTGGATCATGTTCTCGGCCTGTTGCGAGTCACGCATGGTGGACGCCAGTGCGTCTTGCAGTGCAGGGCGCATGAGTTCCAGGCCTTCCCGGCTACGTCCAAGGATGGCTATGGGCATGGGGTCGAGCAAGGTGAACAGTTGCGATAAACCATCACCCACCGCAGCACCAGCAATCGCGAAAGATTCGATGGCACTTTGTTCACCTTGCAAACCCGCATTGACAATTTTTTCAAGTTCACTGACCGATACCCGGCCTTGTGGTTGGTCATCAATACGTTCGCCGGCATACAGGCGTTTGATGCCATAGTCTGCGGCATAGGCTTCTACGCAGCCTTGCTTGCCGCAGCGACATAAGGCGCCGTTAGGTTGAAACTGAAGATGTCCGATTTCAAGCGCCGATGAAGCATGGCCGGCAAACGGTTGCCCACCGATATACAGACCGAGTCCGACACCGTGCGAAAAGAGCACCGTGGCAAAAGTCTCGCCGAGAGTTTGCTCATGATTATGGTGCAAGGCCTTGGCAATCAGTCGGCAATCGTTGTGTACGGTTACCGGCACCGCGTAACGCTCTTCAAGATAAGTACCCAAGGGCAAATTCTCGACACTGAGTATCGGTGACCACAACACATTGCCAGATGCATGTTCGGT
>CAYULV010000156.1:4845-9303 GCA_964445655.1 uncultured Granulosicoccaceae bacterium
ACTTTGCGCAGAACATCGAGTACCCGCAGGCGGTTTTCGGCGCGCAGGTCATCGCTTCTGATGATCGGTGGATTCGACATGGAAAAGAACTTGACATATTTTTTCGATCCCGTCACTATATTTTTCAAGTCGTGAATAAAATAATTTCAGGCCACAGAGTGACTTGCTGTGCCGAAGCTTGAAACCTGTTGAATATCCATTTGGAGTGCAAATTCGTGAAAAAACAATTGAGTGTGCTCGCAGCCGCCACGGTCGCTGCGATGATGACCGGCAGCGTTTTCGCTGAGGGCAAGGTCATTGGGGTGTCGTGGTCAAACTTTCAGGAAGAGCGCTGGAAGACGGACGAAGCGGCCATGAAAGGCGCGATCGAAGCCGCTGGTGATTCCTATATTTCTGCCGATGCGCAGTCATCTGCAGCCAAGCAGCTGACTGATGTTGAAGCATTGATTGCACAAGGTGCAAACGCGCTGATCATTCTGGCGCAGGATTCTTCCGCGATTGGGCCTGCGGTTGAGAAAGCCGTTGCTGAAGGTATTCCGGTCGTCGGTTATGACCGACTGATCGAAAACCCTGATGCGTTCTATATCACCTTCGATAATGCTGAAGTCGGTCGTATGCAGGCGCGTGCCGTGCTCGAAGCGATGCCAGAAGGTAACTATGCCTTCATCAAAGGTTCGTCTTCGGATCCAAACGCTGACTTCCTGTTCGGCGGTCAGATGGAAGTGCTTAAAGAAGCCATGGATGCCGGCAAGATTGTCAATGTGGGTGAGGCCTACACCGATGGCTGGAAGCCAGAGAATGCGCAGCGCAACATGGAGCAGATCCTGACCGCTAATGAAAACAAGATTGATGCGGTTGTTGCATCAAACGACGGCACCGCCGGTGGCGTTGTTGCAGCACTTGCCTCGCAAGGCCTGGATGGCTCGGTACCGGTTTCCGGTCAGGATGGTGACCATGCTGCACTGAACCGTGTTGCCTTGGGCACGCAGACCGTATCAGTCTGGAAAGATGCACGTGAGCTTGGCAAGAACGCCGCTGCCATTGCTGCGATGCTGGCTGACGGCAAAGCCATGGCTGATATTCCTGGTGCTGTTCAGTGGTCTGGCGGGCCGGCCGGTGTTGAAATGAATGCGGTCTTCCTGGCGCCAGTAGCAATCACCGCGGATAACCTCGATATCGTTATCGATGCGGGCTGGATTGCCAAGGACAAGGTTTGTCAGGGCGTTGCTGACGGTCTTGCAGCCTGCGCCAACTAAGTTTGCGCCAAGCAAGTTGTAGTCAGGTCCCCTGAGGTCCTGTTCTATCAGGCGGCAGACGTCACAGTCTGCCGCCTTTCTTATTCCTGTCTTCCCCGCCATTGAAGGTGCACTCATGGTCGATACTGCGGTACCACCCCCATCAACAGAAGTTGCCCGCAAGAGTGAGCAGCGCGGGGTTGCCTATTTCCTGCGCGCACTTGAAATCGACACCCGCATGTTGGGTATGGTCGGGGCCTTGTTGGGGATCTGGATACTGTTTCATTTTTTTTCCAATGAACGTTTTCTGACTCCGCGCAATTTATGGAATCTATCGGTGCAAACTGCATCGGTGGCCGTTATGGCAACCGGTATGGTGTTGGTCATCGTCACCCGGCATATCGATTTATCGGTGGGTTCGATCCTCGGCTTCGTTGCCATGATCATGGGCGTTACACAAATCGAATGGTTGCCACAATGGCTCGGTTATGGGCATCCCATGTTGTGGGTGGCCGCGCTTGCCGTCGGCATCATTCTCGGTGCCTTGATTGGTGGTTTGCATGGTTACATCATTGCTTATTTGAGCGTCCCGGCTTTTATCGTGACCTTGGGGGGCTTGCTTGTCTGGCGTGGTGCGGCCTGGTGGGTTACCTCCGGGCGAACCGTCGCCCCGATGGATCCGACCTTTCGTTTGATGGGTGGTGGTTCTCATGGTGCGGTCGGCGCATTCTGGAGTTGGGTGATCGGTGCGCTGGCCTGTGCATTGATTGTCGCCATGATCTTTTTTGGTCGTCGCAATCGGCGTCGTTTCAATTTTCCCTTACGCCCTGTCTGGGCAGAATTTACACTGATTGGTGCAGGTTGTGCCTTGGTGCTGGGTGCCGTTGCCATCGCCAACGCCTATCCCTGGCCGATCGGTATCGTGCGTCGCTATGCACAAGCGAACAACATTGAGATACCCGAAGGGGGGCTGTTCATCTCGCACGGTATTGCGATTCCGGTGCTGATCGCTTTGGGCGTTGGCATCGTCATGTCGTTCATCGCCAAACGTACTCGCTTTGGCCGTTATGTATTTGCTATCGGTGGTAATCCGGAAGCCGCCGCACTTGCGGGTATCAATACGCGCTGGGTGACGATGAAGATCTTCATTCTGATGGGGGCGCTGTGTGGTATCGCGGGTGCGATATCGACTGCACGTTTGAATGCTGCCACCAATGCACAAGGGACACTTGATGAGTTGTTGGTTATCGCAGCGGCGGTTATCGGTGGCACGTCACTGGCTGGTGGTCTGGGTACGATCATGGGTGCCATGCTTGGTGCCTTGGTGATGCAATCCTTGCAGTCCGGCATGGTACTTATGGGTGTCGATACACCGTTACAAAACATTGTTGTCGGCGCGGTGCTGGTGTTTGCCGTGTGGCTCGATGGTCTTTACAAGAGGGCTGCCTGATGAGTGCGCAGATACAAGGCGATTACGCGGTCAGCATGCAAGACATATCAATGTCCTTTGGTGGGATTCATGCGGTTGATCATGCCTCCATCACCTTGCGCAAAGGCGAGGTCATGGGGCTGCTTGGACACAACGGTGCGGGTAAAACAGTACTGGTAAAAATTCTCTCTGGTGCCTTGAAGCGCGACAGCGGCGAAATTCGCATCAATGGCGCTGTAGCCAAGATCGATACACCGCGCGATGCCAAGCGCTATGGGGTCGAGACCATTTACCAGACGCTGGCTTTGGCTGACAATGTCGATGCTGCCGGTAATCTCTACCTTGGCCGTGAACTACTGACGCGCTGGGGAACGCTTGATGATTTCGCCATGGAAGCGAAAGCCCGTGAAGTAATGGGTCGCTTGAACCCGCGTTTTCAGCGCTTCAACGAACCGGTCAAAGCGCTATCGGGTGGTCAACGCCAATCGGTGGCGATCGCGCGGGCCATCTTGTTTGATGCAAAAATCCTGATTATGGACGAACCCACCGCGGCGCTCGGTCCGCAAGAAACTGCACAAGTCGGTGAGCTGATCAAACAATTGAAAGCTGAAGGCATCAGCATCATTCTGATCAGTCATGATATGCATGATGTGTTTGATCTTGCTGATCGTGTCACCGTCATGAAAAACGGCCAGATTGTCGGTGATGCGAAAACCGATGACGTTACCACTGATGAAGTACTTGGTATGATCATCTCGGGCAAATGTCCCGCCAGCGCAACGCCCGGGCCGGGTGCAATAGGATAGAAACCATGACGACAGGTTTTTTTGGTGACATCGAACGCGTACCGTTCAAAGGTCCGGATAGCGTCGACCCTTTAAGCTTTCGTTACTATGATCCTGATGAGCAGGTCTTGGGCAAACGGCTTGAAGACCACCTGCGCTTTGCCGTGTGTTACTGGCACAACTTCGTCTGGCCAGGCAACGATCCGTTTGGTGGTCAAACCTTCAATCGCCCCTGGTTCGGTGATGTCATGTCGGATGAGATGGCAGCCGCCAAACTCAAAGCGGATGTCGCCTTCGATATGTTTACGGCGCTTGGCGTACCTTATTTCTGCTTCCATGATGTGGATATGCGCCCCGAGGGGAAGTCGTTTGCCGAGAACACGTCCAACCTTGAGGTCATGGTGGACTACCTCGGTCAGAAAATGGATGACACCGGCATCAAGTTGTTGTGGGGTACGGCCAATCTGTTTTCACACCGACGTTTCATGTCGGGTGCATCGACCAACCCGGATCCGGATGTCTTTGCTTTTTCCGCCGCCACGATCAAGACCTGTATCGATGCCACGCACAAGCTTGGTGGCGAAAACTATGTGTTGTGGGGTGGTCGAGAAGGCTACGAGACGCTGCTCAATACTGATTTGTCTCGCGAGCTTGATCAGTTGGGCCGATTTCTTAATCTCGTTGTCGAATACAAGCACAAGATCGGCTTCAAGGGCACGATACTGATCGAGCCAAAACCGCAGGAACCGACCAAGCATCAGTACGACTACGATGTGGCCACGGTCTATGGTTTCCTGAAGCGCTATGGGCTGGAGAACGAAGTACGCGTCAATATCGAGCAGGGCCACGCCATCCTTGCAGGCCATTCGTTTGAGCATGAGCTGGCCTTGGCCAATACGCTGGGCATATTCGGCTCGATCGACATGAATCGTAACGATTATCAGTCGGGCTGGGACACGGATCAATTCCCGAATAATGTGCCGGAGATGGCTCTGGCCTATTATTACAT
>CAYULV010000157.1:0-9275 GCA_964445655.1 uncultured Granulosicoccaceae bacterium
CCGCCTTGCGCCTGCGCGGCTTGCGGACCAGCTGATTAATAGTCGCCATACAATTGTCGATGTTCGCCACCAGCATTCACCACAGCAGTGGGAAATGGATTGGGGCGGGTTTGGTTTCCGGAGTCTTGAACGAAAAACAGGCCGAGATAAATCGACCTGCTGCTGAGCTGCGGGATTGTAGTGTGTCTGCGCGGCTCTGTCAATGGTTGTCAGGAGATTCCTCGGCGAGTGACAACGGCTTCGGCGTTCGGGACAGCGAGTGGCTAAATACTGAGCGGACTGACCATCTTATGGGGTAGCTCTGGAGATACTACCCTCGTCATGCCGCTCTGTGCCAGAAGCTAGACTCGTCCAGAATCCAATGCCCCGGCAGTCTCAAAGGCTGGCTCGCGCAGACACCGATGACAAATCGAACAGACAGATCGTTTCGGCATTCGATTCGTCACCCACGATCAATGCCTTTTTGACATCTTCGCCAATCAGATTACCCGAGCCTTCAAACATGATCCTGGGGATATCCGCCAGGTCATCCTGACTGAATGGCATGATCGAATCGACTGAGTCGACCATCAGCCCTTGCTTGACGCCATCTCGTTCAAACACCAATACCTTGGCGTTGGACAGACTCTGGCACTCGTCCAATTCATACAATTTGCGCGAATCAATAACGGCGACAAGCTCCCCACGCAAGCTGGCCATTCCACGCATATGACTGGACATATTCGGCGTTTTTATCATGTTATCGGGCAAATCGATGACTTCTCTCACCTCTGCGATATCAAGACCATAGCGACTGCCCAAGGAGAACGTTATCAAGGTACTACTATTGAGAGCACCCTTTTTTTGTAGACGAGAAGTTTCAACACTATCGTTGAATAAACTATTACAGCCTTTGGTGATGCCTTCAATTTCCTGATTGGTCAAGATTTCATCATGCTTCAGAACGATCGTATGTGAAGAATCATCAGTGGATGAAATACATCCCAGAAACAAAGTACTCGCTTGCTCGCCAAGAACCGGAAAAGGCATGAGGTCCTCATCAAAGTAAGTAATGATGCTCTCTATCGAGTCAACCAGCAGTCCGAACAAACCATCGACCACCTTCATCACGATGACCCGGCTACTGTCTGCCTGTATGACCGCATCAACCGGAGAATCTCCACAGCCCAAAACAACGCTGAAATTGACAACTGGCACCGTGCTACCACGAATGTCTATCAAGCCCGGACAAATCTTGCTGGTCAGATCGGTATTTTCAATTTTTTTGATATCGACGATTTCCCTTATCGATGCGATATCCAAAGCGCAATGTGAATCCCCTACCGTGAACGATATGCATTGCTTACGCAAACCGCGTTTACGCTTGGCTTTGATGACTGAATCGGGACTGCCGGTTCTGGGTAACTTCTCAAGATTCAACATACCTTGAGCGTCGAGAATCTGTACGATCCGACGCCCTTCATCCAGTTTGAATACGCCTTTGACGACTTGATCCCGTTCGGAACTACCGCGTGATTCAAACCAGCAGGTTTCAACATCCTCGTCACTAAATACTTCTGCTGTCGCATCGAATAACAAGCCCAGACATAAATGCCCATGCTCCACGATGGCTACTTTTCGTTGCTCATGTCCATCCATCTCGTGAATGGGCAAATCAAAAATTCTGCGCAGATCCACAACCGGTACGATGACCCCGCGTAAATTGAATATTCCTAAAAGATAAGCAGGCGATAATGGAATGACGCTATAGGCATCCGGTTCATTGACCACTTCCTGTATGGAGCTGGCCGGCAAGGCAAATTCAGACTCTCCCAGAGAGAAAGATCCGTATATGGCAGAAACGTCAGCCGTGTTATTGGATTCTGTTGAAAGCATGTTTTCGCGATCCCCTTAAGCGGCAATTCTGGGAATATTTCTAACTTGAAACTCCCCATCACTACACCGAATGGACATTTTCCGACCTTCAGAACCGCCGGTATCCTGATGCACAACAATAATATTTCGCTCATCAAGAATACTCAGTGCAGCTTGCGCATTGGAATACCCAACCAGCTCATTAGTCTTCTCCGCACCTTGCCTTGTCATATTGGCACCTCCTGCGACAACCGCACGTATATCTTTATAGTCAGTAATACTCATCAACTGTGTTAGTGAATAGATAGCCTGATCGACATACCGCGCCCCAATCTCAAAGTCTTGATCCGGGGATTTCGATAAAAGACAATGCGCCAAACCATATACACCCCGTTTTTTCCATAGGAAACCTATACCAATACATGAACCAAGAATGGTTTGCAGTTCGACGTCACCAGAACCGGTTTTTACTTCGCCAATATGCACATTACAATTTTTATTATTCATGCTGCTTGCTGTTTCAGTGAAGCATCCTTTGCTCGATAAATTGTCGGACTAACTGGTTCAAACTCAGTGTCGAGATTATTCAACGTTTCCGATTCACCAATAATTGCTACACCTTGAGGAACCAAGGCATGATGCAGATTTGCCATGACCTTCTTCTGATCTTCCTTAGTAAAATAAATCAACACATTGCGCAGAAGAACGAGGTCAAAGCTGCTTGATTGACTAACACAATCAAATAAATTGAATTCATTGAACTGCAAACGACTTTTGATATCGGGCAAAACTCGAAATCCATTTTCGTCATCACCAATCAGGTATCGAGAAAACAGATCAGCTTGCGTATTTCGAAAGCGTTCTATCGCCCGCCCCTTGTACAAGCCTCTTCGGGCATGCTCGACGACCGCGGGGGCTATATCCGTACCCAAAATCTGAAAATCGAAAGCCCGATGTTTATCCTTGAATTGCTGCATCACCACCCCCAGCGTATGTGCCTCCTCACCTGTGGATGATGCTGCAGACCAGACCTTAAGCGTTTTTCCTTGATTAGCCTGGAACCAATCGGGGAGAAATTCTCCGCTCACATAATTCCAGATTCTGGGTGTTCGATAAAAATACGTTTCGTTCGTCGTAATAGCGTTTACAAAAGACCCATGCTCACTTTTATTGGCAGTCAGGTACTCAAAGTAGCTTTCGTACGTATCCAGACTCAACTCGCGCATACGACTGCGCAGCCGACCTGACAGCATCTCTTTTCTATCAGCGCCAATCGTAATACCCATCATCTGATGAATAAGCGTACTGAACTGATTGAAACATAGATCATTCATGCGCAATTGATCAGTCTGAATCATCACTTTTCACTCATTAAAAAATTATTGAGAAAATTTATTATTGAGAAAACTTACGGACTTCAGACTTCAGAGTTTCTGCACCAACCTGCAACTGACTCGTCGATGCGGCTATCGCATCTGATGCAATGGCAGAATTTTCGGTAGCTTCAGCAATCCGTTGAATGGCATTACTCACATCCCTTGCCGCAGTTTGTTGTTCCTGTGCAGCCGTGGAAATCTCCGCTATTGAATGCGTGGTCTTTGCGACTCCATCAACTATTTTTCCAAATGCCTGAGCGGCTTCTTTGGATATTTCACCGCCTTGCACAACTCGCTTGACTGACTCATTGATCAGCTTGGTGATCTCCTTGGTTGCTTGAGAGGAGCGCTCGGCCAGCTTCCTGACCTCATCGGCGACAACTGAAAACCCGAGCCCATGCTCGCCAGCTCTGGCGGCTTCAATTGCCGCGTTAAAAGCCAGTAGATTGGTTTGACTGGCGATTTCTCCAATAACTTTGACAATTTCGCTGATTTCTTCAGACGATTTGTTGATCAGCTCCATGGATTCAATTGATCGCTCAATGGCCTTTGAACCATGTTCTGCTTCTTGTTGGGTATTTTTTGCAACGTTATCCGCCTCTTTGCTATTTTCAGCAATGGAGTCTATCGACGCGCTCAATTCCTCAACAGAAGCATTCATTTCTTCCGTGGTCGCACCCAACTTCTGCGCGCCATCAGCAACAGTGCTTGCTTTTTCAGAGATATCACGTGTACTGAGGGCAAATTCTTCGGAAATCCGCGTGACAGATTCTTCGACTTCAACTTGAGCAGTCGCGTTAGTTGCGTATTTGACTATCTTGACGACTTTTCCATTTGGATCAATGATTGGATTGTAAGTGGCTTCGATCCAGATCACTTTTCCATGATTACCCAGTCGCTTGTAGCGACCAGAATCAAACACGCCACTCCCTAGTTTTTCCCAAAAATGCGCATACTCGCTCGATGCGGTGTAATCACTATCGCAAAACATGCGATGGTGTTTGCCCTTGATTTCTTCAAGTGAATAGTCGAGCGTTGATAAAAATCCCTCATTCGCTGTGATTATCGTACCGTCAGGATTGAATTCGATGACAGCCATGGCTTTGTCAATCGCCACCATCCTGCCTTCGTTCTCTGCCCTCACACGCTTTTCGCTTGTGATATCAACAGCAAATTTTATGACGCGTTCAGGTTTACCTGAGGCATCGAGAATCGGGTTGTACGAGGCATTGATCCAGACTTCCTCACCATTTTTAGCGATACGTTTGTATTCGCCGGTATGGAATTCACCCTCTGCCAGATTCCTCCAGAAGTACTTGTAGTCCAACGACGAAGCATATTCCGATTCACAGAAAATACGATGATGCTTACCTTGTATTTCCTGCAGTGAATATCCCAAGGTCGACAGAAAATTCTCATTAGCAGCAATGATTGTCCCGTCCAACTCGAATTCGATCACTGCCTGAACTCGATTGATCGCCTCAATAATTCCATCTGCTGCAGGTGTCGTGTCAACTGCACGATTTTCTGCCGTATTGGTTTTGCTCATGGCCAAAACTCCGCTTGTTATTATTCGCCTCAGTTATCGCGGTATCGGAGTTCAAACAAACTAAATTAGGCCACACTCCCCATTCTTCCAAGCGAATCGGTTCTGGCATGTTACATAGGCATGGAATCAACCCTGTTACATGCGACCAGGATCACTAAAATGGGCAGATTTTCGACATACGTCGTTACAGCTTGATATAGCAGACCAAAGGCACCGTTTGGAAACTTGACCAGTTACCCTTCAGGCATTTTTTGCAGGCGAAAAAAAAGCGTTCCGACAAACCGCAAAAACCGGGTTATCGGAACGCCTTGTATTTCACCCGCAAGCGATCAGGCTTGCTGGTGATCGCTCATTGGCCTGTTCAGCTATACCCGTCAGCTATCTGAGGGTCCCGAAGGCACATCCTCCGCTCCTGCTGGCGGGGTTATCGGGGCTGGCAATTCATCGCCACCTGCCAGCAAACCAGCTGGAGCAATCGCATCATTTGGCAGCATATTGCCACCTGCCAACGCTGACTCCTGCTCGATAACCTGCTCAAAGGCATCATCAATATCAAGCTTCGTACGACGCTTGCGTCGGTCATTATGGAAAGCGAGGCCGGTTCCTGCAGGAACCAAACGACCCACAATAACGTTTTCTTTCAAGCCTCTGAGATCATCACGTGCGCCACGCACCGCCGCATCGGTCAATACGCGAGTCGTCTCCTGGAACGATGCTGCCGAGATAAACGACTCGGTTACAAGAGACGCCTTGGTAATACCCAGCAGCAAGTTGTCAAACTCGGCAATCGACGCTTTTGGGTTTTCCTCGAGCAATTTCTCGTTGATTTCCTTGACGCGTAAAAAGTCGATTTGCTCACCACGCAGTAGTCGGGTGTCACCTGGGATGCTGATCTCAACTTTGCGCAGCATCTGACGAATAATGACTTCGATGTGCTTGTCGTTGATCTTTACCCCTTGCAGACGATAAACATCCTGGATTTCCTGAACGAGATACGCGGCGAGCGTTTCGACACCACGGAGTCTCAGGATATCTTGAGGGTTAGGTTCGCCATCGGCAATGACTTCACCCTTTTCAACGGTTTCACCTTCGAACACATTGATGTGACGCCATTTCGGGATCAGCTCTTCATAGTGCTCCTGCTTGGGCCCAGTTATAACCAGACGCTGCTTGCCCTTGGTTTCCTTACCAAAACTGACCGTACCGCTGGTTTCTGCCAGGATCGCAGGCTCTTTCGGCTTGCGAGCTTCAAACAAGTCAGCAACTCGCGGCAGACCACCGGTGATATCACGTGTCTTTGAAGACGCTTGTGGAATACGCGCAACAACATCGCCAACAACGATGGGATCGCCATCCTGCAGGTTGATGATCGCACCCGGTGGCAAGAAGTAATGCGCAGGGATCTCGGTTCCGACATAGTTCAAATCGTTACCGTCCTTGTCAACGAGTTTGACCATCGGACGCAGGTCCTTGTTGGTTCCACCGCGTTGCTTGTGGTCGGTAATGACGATATCGGTCAGACCAGTAATGTCATCGGTTTCCGCCTTGATGGTAACGCCTTCAACAAAGTCAGAGAACTTGGCAAAACCCGCTACTTCTGTGATAACCGGATGGGTATGCGGATCCCAGGTAGCGAGAATACCGCCGGCTTCGACCGCTTCCCCGTCCTTGACGTTGATCACGGCACCATAAGGAATCTTGTAACGCTCACGCTCACGGCCGTTGTCATCGACAAGGGAAAGTTCGGCAGATCGTGAGACCGCCATCAACTTGCCATCCTTGTTGGTGATCTCTTTCATATTGAGAAGACGCGCACTACCTTTCGACTTCGCTTCAACGCTTGAAGCCGCCGCAGATCGAGACGCCGCGCCACCAATGTGGAAGGTACGCATGGTTAACTGAGTACCCGGCTCACCAATCGACTGTGCAGCCATGACACCCACAGCCTCACCGATGTTGATCATGTGACCACGCGCGAGATCACGTCCGTAACAAGCGGCACAGACGCCGTAGTCAGCTTCGCAAGTGATCGCCGAACGTACGATGATTTCGTCGACACCGGCCTCTTCCATCTCATCAACCAGCTTTTCGTCAAGCAAGGTGTTGGCGGGCACCAACACTTCTTTCTTGGTTCCAGGCTTGATGATGTCATGGGCAACCACTCGACCGAGTACTCGCTCGCGCAGGGGTTCGACAACGTCACCACCTTCGATGATCGGCTTCATGGTCAAGCCTTCGCTCGTGCCACAGTCCGGATCAACGACCACCATATCCTGGGCAACATCGACCAGACGACGTGTCAGATAACCAGAGTTCGCTGTTTTAAGAGCGGTATCAGCCAGGCCTTTACGCGCACCGTGTGTCGAGATGAAGTACTGGTTAACGTTAAGGCCTTCACGAAAGTTCGCAATGATTGGCGTTTCGATGATCGAGCCATCCGGCTTGGCCATCAGACCACGCATACCAGCCAACTGACGAATCTGAGCGGCAGAACCACGAGCGCCCGAGTCGGCCATCATGAAAATTGAATTGAACGATTCCTGATCGACAGTCTCGCCTTTGGCGTCGACGACCTTCTCGGTACCGAGACCGGCCATCATCGATTTTGCTACTTGATCGTTGGCAGAAGACCAGATATCAACGACCTTGTTATAGCGTTCGCCGTTGGTCACAAGACCTTCAGAGTATTGCTGTTGAATTTCTCGTACTTCCGCTTCGGCAGCGCCGACAAGCACTTTCTTGTCATCCGGAACAACCATATCACCGACACCGATGGAGACACCGGCAAGCGTTGCATAGCGAAATCCCAGGTACATCAATTGATCGGCAAAGATGACCGACTCTTTCAAACCCAGGCGGCGATAGCAAAGGTTGATGAGCTTGGAAATATTCTTTTTCGACAAATTGAGATCGACATTGGCGAACTCAATACCTTCAGGCAAAATTTGCGACACGATGGCCCGACCCACTGTTGTCTCCACACGACGTGGCTCCAGAGTCCAGCTACCGTCATCGGTCAACACGGTGTCGATGATGCGAACGGTAACGCGTGCATGCAAATCGGCAACCTTGTTTTCATAGGCGCGGTGACATTCTTCGACGTCACGAAACACCATGCCCTCACCCTTGGCGTTTACACGAGTTCGAGTCATGTAATACAGGCCAAGAACGATATCCTGCGACGGTACGATGATCGGTTCACCGTTTGCCGGTGACAGAACATTGTTGGTCGACATCATGAGCGCACGCGCTTCAAGCTGCGCTTCGATAGACAATGGCACGTGTACCGCCATCTGGTCACCGTCGAAATCCGCATTGAACGCGGCACACACGAGCGGATGAAGCTGGATGGCCTTACCTTCGATCAGAACCGGTTCGAATGCCTGGATGCCGAGACGGTGCAAGGTTGGTGCACGGTTCAACATGACAGGGTGTTCGCGAATGACTTCTTCGAGAATATCCCAGACTTCAGCGCCTTCGCGCTCGACCATCTTCTTGGCAGCCTTGATGGTTGTCGCCATACCACGCATCTGTAGCTTGGAGAAGATGAATGGCTTGAACAATTCAAGCGCCATCTTCTTCGGCAGACCACACTGATGTAATCGCAATGTCGGACCAACCACGATGACCGAACGACCAGAGTAATCAACACGCTTACCCAGAAGGTTCTGACGGAAGCGACCTTGCTTACCCTTGATCATGTCAGCAAGTGACTTCAACGGACGCTTGTTGCTACCCGTGATAGCACGACCACGTCGTCCATTGTCAAGCAATGCATCCACAGATTCCTGCAACATGCGTTTTTCGTTACGCACAATGATGTCAGGAGCATTGAGCTCCAACAGTCGGCGCAGACGATTGTTACGGTTAATCACACGACGGTAGAGATCGTTCAGATCAGACGTCGCAAATCGACCGCCATCGAGTGGCACCAGAGGACGAAGATCCGGTGGCAATACCGGCAGGATCGTCATGACCATCCACTCCGGACGGTTACCCGAGGCAATAAACGATTCGACAAGCTTCAGGCGCTTGGTCAAACGCTTGAGTTTGGTCTCTGATTTTGTTGCATCAATTTCTTCACGCAGGTTTATCGCATCGCCATCCATGTCAATATTACGCAGAAGATCATGCACTGCTTCAGCACCCATGCGAGCATCAAATTCATCACCGTGCTCTTCCACCGCTTCAAGGTATTGCTCATCAGAAAGCAGCTGGCCTGTTTCAAGAGTCGTCATGCCTGGATCGATAACCACATAGGCTTCGAAATACAGAACACGTTCGATTTCTCGCAGCGTCATGTCGAGCAGCAAGCCAATACGACTAGGCAGGGATTTCAGAAACCAGATGTGTGCAACCGGTGAGGCAAGATCGATATGCCCCATACGCTCGCGCCGCACTTTGGTTTGCGTGACTTCTACACCGCATTTCTCACAAACAACTCCGCGGTGCTTAAGACGCTTGTACTTCCCGCACAAGCATTCGTAATCTTTGAC
>CAYULV010000158.1:0-9256 GCA_964445655.1 uncultured Granulosicoccaceae bacterium
GTTGCAGTAAGTGTCACAGCACCTAGGGTTCCATCGCCTACGATTTGATTGGTGTCATTCGTTAAAGTCACTCTCGTTTCTTCAACAATGGCCGTCTCACTTTCCCATAAAGGAATCGTTAATGTATTTACCTTGATTTCGCTTGCGATATGTCCAGACACGCTGGCACGCGTGATTATTTCAATGGGCTCATCGCCTGAGAAGATATTCTTGATGGTGTCGTACTTGCTGTTAATGGACCCATCGACCAAAGTCGTGCGAATAGTGGCGGTTCCAATGGAGGGGCTGTTGTCGTCAAGCTGAACCGAGGAATGGTTAATGTCGTGCGCCAGGCGAAGCAGAATTTCTGCACCGGGAGCACTGGATTCTTTAACTACAGTGACGGCCCTACTAGTGGTTAGACCTTGTTCGAAAGATTCCTTTTCAAATGCAAAAGGTTTTATCGCCGTGGTTTGGGATAAAAACTGTTCGTAACCAGATTTTGATTGAGCACCAGCAAAATACGAAGTGCCTGCCCAAATTGCACCAGCGATAAGCGCAAGCGTCACAATTAAAGATTTCATTTGATTACGTTCCAAGGAACAGGCAATCGAAAATGCGACCCGGGGCTAAGATAAATGCCTCTGCAAGTCAATGCATAAAAATATCAGCCGCCCTTCTTTCAGTCGTCGATCACCGGTAAGTAGTTAAACGCCCAGTCGTTATAGCCTTCCTCGCCTCGATACCAGATGACGTCATCTTTCGAGGTTTCGTTGTGGTTCCAGCGGGGTTTGTCACCGTATTGATACCCTGCCAATACAAGGCGCCGACGACGTTGACTCAATTTTATGAGCGTTGTCAGCTCTTGGCTATCCCACTTTAGATCAACATCCGATTGAAACTGGGCAACCCGATCAGCATGCTCTGGACTGCCCGCCAGATTATGTAATTCGTTCGGGTCCGATACAACATCAAATAGAAGTGCAGGGTCTGCCACTGAACTGATGTACTTGAAACGGCCACGGCGAATCATGAATATCGGTGCGGTCGTGGCTTCTGCTAAATACTCTGCATAGATGGATCGTTCGATATCGGCGCTTTCTGCACCTGTAATCATCGGGGTAAGATCGTGGCCGTCCAGTGATTCAATATCACTTGACCAAGGTTCTCCGCTTGCTATTCCCATTAAGGTCGGTAATAGATCAACCAGGGATGCGGGTGTTTCTACACGCCCGGGCGTAGCTCCTGGTAGTTTGATGATGAGAGGTATGCGCAAGGCAGGTTCGAAAAAATGCTTTTTGAACCACATGCCCCGCTCTCCCAGCATTTCTCCATGGTCTGAGGTAAATATAATGGCCGTATTTTCCTCCCTGCCCGTCGCTGCTAGCGTATCCAGAATACGACCGACCATCTGGTCGATATAACTTATTGATCCATAGTAGGCACGTCGCGCGGTCAGCACCGCCTCATCTTCGAACTGGACATCGAGCATGCCGAAGTCACTTAGTAGTCGTTGCGAATGGGGATCATGTTTATTGGCTGCGAGCGCCGGCACCTTTGGCATAGGTATGTCGGTATCATCGTATAAGTCCCAGTACTCTTTTCGACAGAGGTATGGCTCGTGAGGGTGCGTGTATGACACCTGCAAGAAGAACGGTCGCTCGTCACTTGATCGAGCCGTATCGTAGAGATACTGAATCGCCTGATAGGTAACCTGCTCATCAAAATCTATTTGTACTGATCGTTCACATATGCCTGCCACAAGCACACTTCGAGGATCATTGGTATCACGTTCTCCTTCATCGCCCCAATTCGGTACCCAGGAAAAGTCTGCAGGATAAAGATCGGGCGTCAATCGAGTTTCAAAACCATGGTATTGATCCGGGCCGATGAAATGCATTTTGCCGGACAGTGCAGTCTGATAACCAGCAGCACGCAGGTAGTGTGCATAAGTTGGGATCGACGCGGGCATCTCGGCAGCATTATCGTAGGCGCCTATGGCCGAACATAGCTTTCCGGCTGCCATTGAAAATCGGGAAGGGGCACACAACGGGAAATTGCAATAAGCGGTATCAAAAACAGTTCCGGTGCTTGCAAGCCGATCAAGATTTGGCGCATGGCACACACTATCTCCATACGCGCGTAAAGAATCCGCTGTGAGTTGATCAACTTGAACGAACACGATGTTCGGTTTGGCGGTGTTACCCATCGTTTAGCCTTTTATCCTTGATCGAATGTAGCCAACTGGCCCGGTCTCAAACCATTTTTTATGATTGCGATCTCGAGTGGACGTACCAAAGCTCTGACTAATACGATCAATGACAATGGCTAGAAAAACTATCCCGAGACCACCGACAGTGGCCAAACCCATATCAAGCCTACCGATACCACGCAACACCATCTGGCCAAGCCCTGTAACTGAAATCATTGAAGCCACAACAACCATTGAAAGCGCCATCATGATGGTTTGATTCACACCTGCCATGATGGTTGGCTTTGCCAGCGGAAGCTCAATTTTATACAGAACTTGGCGTTGACTGGCGCCAAATGCCCGAGCGGCTTCAACCATATCAGCTCGTACTTGCCGAATACCGAGATTGGTTAATCGAACGACCGGTGGTAATGCATAGATAAAGGTCACAATCACGCCAGAGACATTACCAATGGAGAACAACATCACGATCGGTACCAGATAAACGAAGGAAGGGATGGTTTGCATAAGATCAAGTAGTGGACGAAGCACTGTCCAGAATCGATCACTGCGCGCAGCCATAATGCCCAGTGGTATGCCAATAGCTGAACAGAAGATAACGCACGTCAATACAATTGACAGCGTCACCATGCTTTCATCCCATATGCCCATCAATCCAATACACAAAAGGGAAGCTGCACAGATTGCAGCGAGTCGTCGACCGCCCGACTGCCAGGCGATGACGACAATGATCGCCAGAATGAGTAAGTCCGGCGCACCAGTCAGTGTGTCCTCAAGCCCACTAAGGACGATATCAAATGGAACTTTTATCGCTTGAAATATAAACCTGAAATTCGTAACAACCCACTGTAACGCTGCTTCAACCCAGTCACCGACAGGCACCCATTCCGTATCAAATATATTCCAGAGATCCATCGTTTTCGCTTAACCTCGAAGAGCGCCGAGCGCCTCGGTAACGGTAATCATGCCGATAGCGCTACCCGAGTTATCGACAACCGTAACAGGATCCAGATCAATCATGAATTGATCCACTATCTCACTTAGTTCGCAGTCTGCTTCTACCTGTTTAGTTGAAGCGGCTCGACCATCCAATGAAGACATAATCGTCTCAGCCCGCACCAGGTTAACTCGATTGATACCTTTGACAAATTCGGCGACATACGCATCAACCGGCTTGGTGACGATCTCCTCTGGCGTACCAATTTGTACAATCTCGCCCTCGTTCATGATCGCGATGTGATCACCCAAGCGAATCGCTTCATCAAGATCATGCGTGATGAATACGGTGGTTTTTTTAACCGTCTGGCTAAGCTCCAGAAACTGATCTTGCAGTTGTCTGCGAATGAGCGGGTCGAGCGCGGAGAACGGTTCATCCATTAACAGGATATCGGGATCAGAGGCCAGCGCGCGAGCAAGCCCAACACGTTGCTGCATCCCACCCGATAATTGATCCGGGTAGTGATCTGCCCAGCCCACAAGGCCCATCGAATTTAAAGCGCGCTCGGCAGCTTCACGTCGTTGAGTCCGCGGCACTTTCCGCACTTCCAGTCCAAAGCCAACATTTTCAGCAAGTGTACGATGAGGCCACAACGCCATATGCTGAAAAACCATACCAATGGTTTCAGCGCGTAGTTTTCGGAGCGCGGGTTCCGCAAGTTCGTTTACCTGTTGACCTGCGACGACAATATCACCGGCGCTTGGCTCTATCAGTCGATTGATATGCCGAACCAGCGTCGACTTGCCGGAACCCGACAGGCCCATGATGCAGAAAATCTCGCCCCGGGCAACACGGAAACTCACGTCACGAACCCCCAATACACAATCGAATTCATCGCGCAGGGTGTCTTTATCTATTGACTGCGCACGCAGAGCGTCCATTGCTTCTGCGGCGCGCTCGCCATAGACTTTCCAAAGGTGACGACACTCGATCTGCGCTTCAGTCATGTAACGCTATCCTGTAACTCGCTATGGTCTGTGAACGCGTCGTCGTGTCTTTAGGTTAATACTATTTAGCCGCAGCAGCCTCCGCCACCCAGGCATCGAACTGTTGCTGATTTGCACTCACCCATTCTTCTGCCTGGCTTCGAAAATCTTCGAGTGTATCTTCACCATCGCGAAGTTTTATTTGCGCGGCATTCACAGCGGAGATAGGGATCTGAACAATATCCAGAAACTTCGCGGCAGCCGGATTGTCTTCTGCAAATTCCTTATTAACAACCGCATATACGTCATTCACTGCGAATCCAGGATCAAAACCATCGGCTTGTGCCGTGCTGCTATCTGCGCTGGCTGGGACGCCAATCTGAACCACATCTACCCCCGGCACCAATACATCACTGATCCAGTTTGGTGTCCAGGTGTAGTAAAAAATCGGGTTACCTTCATTGTAGCGAGTAATCGTGTCCGCCATGATGGCAAAGTAACTGCCTTGATCGTGTTCGATGCTTTTACGTAAATCAAAGTTGTCCATGTGATTCTCTATTGCAATCTCACAGCCCCAACCCGGATTGCAACCCGACAAATTGGCCAGACCATCATCGTCAGAATCGAAGAGCTTGGCCATCTCTGGCGCTTTCAATTGATCAATGTTAGTTATCCCATTGGCTTCAGCCGTTTTTTTATCCATGTAATAGCCTTGTCCGGCTCCACGAATAACCGCATTGGTGCGAGTCATAACAGCATCGCCACCTGATTTGTCGAAAAAATCATTGTGCAAGGGTTTCCAGTGATTGATGGTGTAATCAGCATCACCGGAACCAATCGCCAGATGCAGCGCTGGAAAATCGGCTTCGCGAGTTTCCTCTACTTCATAGCCAAGCGCCTCAAGCCCAAGCTGAACAACCATATGCTGAAACCACGCATTTGCGGGCGATCCTTTTATCGGATCGACAGTAGTACCCTTGCCCGGCATATCCTGAGCAAAGCTCGTGGACACACATAACAGCAGGCTCGATAAGGCAAGTGGGAATTTGGTCATCAGCAGTCTCCTTATATTTGGAATATTTCTGAAGTTTGTCTTTACGGTTCATCAATGGGATTACCCCTGGAACAGACTCACAGGCAGATTGACTGTGACTCCGCTACCGCTACAGCCTACCTCTTAAAGGCTACCCGGTGAAGGTACAATTTGGCTACCCTTCTGTTAACCTATGGTATATGTCAAGACTCAGAAAAGATGTCAGTCTTTTAAGGAATCTGGTCACATTCGAGGCTGCTTCACGTACTCATAGCTTTACGGCGGCTGCCCATGATCTGGGCATTTCACGGGTGGCAGTCAGTCGACAAATTGCTGAACTTGAACAAAACCTTGGACATGCTTTGTTCACTCGTGCCCATCGTAAAGTGGTGCTTACCAATACCGGTGAGGCATTTGCAAGTTCGATAAACCCGGCTTTGGAGCAAATAGCAGACGGCTTTGCGCGACAGCGTTCGAGTAATCGCAATTCAAGATTGTCCGTCACCGTCTCCACATCATTTGCCACCTATTGGCTTATGCCTCGGTTGGCTGACTTTGGCGCTCGTTATCCGCAAATCGAGATTAACCTGGTGGTCTCTGATCGTTACCTCGACATGGACTCAGAAGGGATTGATCTAGCCATTCGTTACGCACCCGAATCAATGGTAGCAACAGATTGGCAATTGTTTATTAACGAAACGATTGTTCCGGTGTTCTCACCTAACTACGTGGCAAGCACTGCGCTGAGCAATGCCAATGATCTGCTTTCAGAACGACTGCTGCACCTATCCGGTCATTATCGGGCTGAAGCCGGATGGGGGTATTGGTTTCGTCAATTAGGTATTGAACCAAACGAAAAACGCAGTGGAATACAAGTGAACACCTATATCAACATGTTGCAAGCGGCGATTGAAGGTCAGGGTGTTGCGTTAGTCGGCCATCCACTGATTGATCGGTATCTTGAAGACGGCACACTGATCGAAGTGCCGAACATTGAACCCTCACCGCGTTTGGCTTACTACCTCGTTAACCGCTCCAACAGTTCAGTTGCGGCGACGTTTAGTAATTGGTTAATCGAACACTCCAGAAAGTGAGAACAGCACAACAGCCCAGCCCAGATCACTAAAGGGCTTTATCATTGCAGTTCTTTGCACTACAGATCTTTACCCAACAGCTCATAGCACTACATCTCATCGCACTACAGTTATTAACACTACAGTTATTAACACTACAGTTCTTTACCGGCGCGCCACTCCCCCCAACGCAACACCGCATTGCCACCCAAAGCTGCAATAGGGGCTGGTGGCAGTCGCGTCGGCTGCTCATCAGCTTGTATGTCATCAAGCAAGCCGCTCCATTCACCACTGGCAAGCTCGGCGGCAAGCTTGCCAGCAATCGTACCTTTAGCCGTACCCAGACCATTCTGGCAACAGGCGGCATAGAGACCCTGGTCAATCTCACCAAAGGCCGGTACGTTATTCCGACTGAGGCACAGGCGCCCGCCCCAGGAAAAAGCCATCTTTACATCATCAAGCATGGGAAAGCGATAACGGAAAGATTGATCATGCGTACGTGCAACCTTCTCAATACGCGCATCAGATACTTCAAGAGATGGGTCGAAGGTCGCACGGTTACGAATGATCAATCGATGCCCGCCCGTATCGGCAATGCGACGTACAGTGGTACCCATAGGATCAGCGGGAGTCAACGCCCAACGTGGCTCGCCGCCAAGACGATTCAATTGCGCTTTGGTCAAAGGATCGGTCATCGATGCATATGTGAAGACGTGCATCAGCTGCTGTTGGTAAAATCCAAAACTCTCCAGATGTCCATTGACAGCTAGTATCACTTTGGGTGCAACGACACTGCCATCACGAGTCGTCGCTTTCCAGATCGCATCGACTTGCTCAAGTTTGACAACAGGTGTGCGCTCGAAAAAATGCACGTGATTCGATTCGATACCACGCGCAAGTTCTCGAATGTACAAGGCGGGTTGCAGCATGGCGGTTCCAGGGCTGAACAAACCATCAATATAAACAGGTGACCCTGTCAGTGATTGCATGGCTTTCGCATCGAGCCGTTCATACGGCTCGGACAAGCTATCAAGATGTGCCGCGTAGGTATTGTTGTGCGCAACTCCCCGAGCGCTTACCGCACCGTTGATCTTGCCACTCAAAACGATGGCTTCATCCGACATGCCGTAGGCCGACTTGGCATTCAACGCATAGTTGATGCCTGCCCGACTCAAACGGGTATCACGTTGATCCTTGTCGGCACTGCCACGGTAATCACTGGAGGTCAGATCATGCGGCAGATCAATCATGAAGCCTGAGTTTCTGCCTGCTGGCCCATCTGCGATCGTGGTTGCATCAAGCACGACAATGCGATCCCCGGGGTGAAGTTCGGCCAGCCGCCGCGCCGCCGACAAGCCAGTAAACCCCGCACCGATTACCAACCAGTCTGCCTGCGCGTGTTCCTTTAAAGCGGGCCGAGAGGCAGCAGCTGGTAACAGCGCATTCCATGCTGCAGGACCGGGATCTTTCGGCAGACGGCGGACATTCATGCCTTGATCAGTGTTCCGTGTTCAAGGCTTCAACTGCAGGGATTTCACGCTCGCGTCTGTCAATAAAATCTCGCAATGCTTCGTCAATACCAGCATCGAGCTTGGGTTCTTCGTAGGTGTCAAGCATAGATCGCGCGCGTTTCAATGCACGCTCGGTAATCTCGGTACTGCCCTCCGCAACCCATTGTTCAAAGGAGTTGTTGTCAAACATTTCCGGCATGAAGAACGCGTCCTTGAATTTTTCAAGCGTATGCGCATGACCAAGATAGTGACCACCGGGACCAATATCACGTACCGCCGACAGGGCTTCATCAAAGTCATCCCAACGTATGCCTTCAGCCATTCGGTACGCCATTGCACATTGTTCGGCGTCGACAATGAACTTGGCTGTCGAGCAATGCATACCCGCCTCGTTCCAACCCGCTGAATGCCAGAGGTAATTGGCCCCGGATAGCATGACAGCCATCAAGGTTGATGCGCTTTCGTAGCCGGCCTGTGCATCGAAGGTCTTGGCACCGCCCAGTGTATTTGAAGTACGCCACGGTACGTCGTAGTAACGCGCCATCTGTCCGATCATGTAATTCATCAGACTGATCTCTGGCGTTCCAGCCATTGGCGCGCCTGAAGCCATCGACACTGTTGACAAATAATGACCATAGATTGCAGGGCAACCCTTGCGAACGACTTGGGTATAGGCAAGCGCTGACAAGGCCTCAGCATTCAATTGCGCAACAGCCGGTGCGGTCGACGCAGGCGTATTCGCCCCGCCTAGTACAAACGGCGAACACAACACTGGCTGGTTACGTTTGTTGAATGCACGCATCGCTGACAGCATCGTTTCATCCCAAACCAACGGTGAATTACCATTGCAATTACCGGTCACCACAGCATGCGTCTCCAGAAACTCATCGCCAAAGAGAAGCGCGCACATGTCGAGAACATCTTCAGCATTCTTGCCCGAGGTTGTCATTCCCATGAACGTCTTGTCGGAATACTTCATTGATGAGTAGGTGATGCGTAAATGCCGATGCGAAATGACATGGTCCATCGGTTCAACGATATGGTGCGCACTTGAATGAATGACCGGTAGCATCTGTGCGAGCTTGTGAAAATTCGCCAGATCGTCAAGCGTTGGACCGCGACGCTTGTCATCAAGATCCCGCAGGTATGGCGCACCCGTCATGGGGATGAAAATCGAATGATCATTGCCGAACGGCAGATTGTTGTCCGAGTTTCTAGCATGGTAAGTGAAGCTTGAGGGAATCGATTTAATCAATTCGCGCACCATCTCGCGATCAAGATGCACCCGATCCCCATCACGTACTTCGGCACCGACGGCTTTCCAGTCTCTGATGGCCTGATCATCACGAAACACAACACCAACCTCTTCGAGAATCGACATGGATGCGTTATCGATCTTTTCTACCTGCTCCGGAGTCATTGGTTCGGTCAGTGGTAGTTTACGCTTGAGCGCCGGCAGCATTGTTGTATCCCGCTGCTGACGTTTTTTGCGCAAGGCCGCTCTTCCGCCACGTCGAGTGCGACC
>CAYULV010000159.1:0-9239 GCA_964445655.1 uncultured Granulosicoccaceae bacterium
TTGGCAAGAGCGCTGGCAACCGATGCGGAAATATTGCTGATGGACGAAGCGTTTTCGGCGCTTGATCCGCTCATTCGTACCGACATGCAGGATGTATTGCTGGACTTGCAGAGAGAACTGCACAAGACTATCGTTTTCATCACTCACGACCTCGATGAGGCGCTTCGTATTGGCGACAAGATCGCCATCCTGCGTGATGGTGAACTCATCCAGCAAGGTGATCCCCAGCAGTTGATTATCAATCCTGCTGACGATTACATCTTCGACTTCGTCAAGGACATCAATCGCGGGCGTGTCCTGCAAGTCAGAACGTTGATGTCCACCGATGGTACTGTCCAAGGTCCTGAAATCGCTGGTGATATGGTTCTGGAAGACGCCTTACAGGCAGTTGCAGCGACCGAATCCAGATCTGCCAATGTATTGGGTGAAGGTGAGCATATCGTTGGCAGTATTACGATGGATCAGATCATCGCAGGGCTTGCCCGTCCGGATGAACTGTCTCAGTCTGGAAATCAGTATCGATAGACGGTAGCCTTGTCGGATGAATGATGATGTGCCGACATTGCTTTCCTTGGGATCAGACGATTACGACAGCATTCTGAGCGCTTTCGAGTGGGACATTCCTTCGTCTTTCAATGTGGCAAAGGCTGTCTGTACTCGCCATGCTGACGGGCGGAAACGGCTCGCCCTTATCGCGGAAAACGAATCGGGCGAGTCTGCCAGATACAGCTTCGATGACATTGAAGATTTAAGCCTGAGACTCGCCAGTGCCTTTCGTGCATTGGGTGTCGAGCGTGGCGATCGTGTGGCAGTCGTATTACCGCAACGCCTTGAAACTGCACTAGTACATCTGGCTGCACATCATTTGGGAGCCATATCTTTACCATTGTCAGTGCTGTTTGGCGACGAAGCACTGCAATATCGATTGATTGATAGTGGCTCGAAGCTTGTCGTCACGGACCCTTCCCACGCGGATTTGATTGAATCGTTTCGTCATGATTTGCCAGAACTTGCGACACTTCTGGAAGTCGCGACAGATGCACCGGTAAGTATGGAGACGCTGGAATTATTCTCGGCATCGGCAATCGATTCGGAGTCGGGTATTACCACTCATGAAAAAGCCTGTGCAAAGGAAGATTTCTGGCAATTGTTAACTTCCAGCGCTCCACTCGAAAATCCTGTCTCGACATCAGCTGACGATCCGGCTTTCCTGTTGTATACCTCGGGTACAACAGGGCCGCCAAAAGGTGCCTTGATCGCGCATCGTTCCCTGTTGGGAAATCTCACCGGTTTCGAAGCATCACATAATGGCTTTCCGGTTGCAGATGATATCGTTTATACACCGGCGGATTGGGCATGGACGGGAGGGTTACTCGATGGTTTGCTGCCGGCGTGGTATTACGGTGTTCCGGTTGTGGCTTACGACAGCAAGAAGTTTCAGCCCGATGCCATCATGTCTTTGATGTCGAAGCATAAGGTGACTTGCGCTTTCATTCCGCCGACTGCTTTGAAAATGTTACGTAGCAAGGCGGATCTCTTCGACAGGTATAAGCTGTCACTTCGCAGCGTTATGAGTGCGGGTGAAACGGTTGGCGAAGAGTTGTTTACCTGGGGACGCGAGACCTTGGGTATAGAGATAAACGAGATGTGTGGACAAACCGAACATAACTATCTCATGGGCAATTGCAGCGCGCAGTTAGCTGTCAAACCAGGCTCGATGGGTAAAGCCTACCCTGGCCACAGAGTCGCTATTTTAGGTAATGACGGTGCCTTGCTCGACGATGGAGAAGTGGGGCAAATTGTCGCGCACCGAGACGATCCGGTTCACTTTCTGGGTTACTGGAACAAGCCTGACGCTACTCGAAAAAAATATACAGGGGATTGGTTTCATACGGGAGATGTCGGCTATCGTGATTCTGATGGCTATCTGTGGTTTGTTGGGCGTGATGATGATGTGATTAGTAGCGCTGGGTATAGAATTGGTCCGGGTGAAATAGAAAATTGTGCCTTGTCCCACCCCGCAGTATTGCAAGTGGCGGCCATTGGTGTCCCTGACCCTGATGGAATTCGTGGTGATATCGTGAAACTTTGTGTTGTTTTACGTGCCGGTGAAAATCCGTCAGCATCCCTTAAATCGAGTCTCGGCCAGCATGTTCGCCGTCACCTGGCTGCGTACGAGTATCCACGTCTTATTGAATTTATGGATGCCTTGCCCCTGACGACAACGGGCAAAGTGCGTCGCAATATATTGAGAGAGTGGCATGAAGGAGAAGTCAACGATGATTGACCCGCTTATCAGTGTTGGCGAACTTATAGCGTTGCAAGAAACGGATAATAATGCGCTACTCGTGTTGGACTGTTCCTGGCATCTGCCAACGTCAAATCGGGATGCAGCCTCAGAATTTAGTAACGCTTGTATAGACGGGGCCCGCTTTTTCGACATCGATGCGATCAGCGATCCAGTCTCGACATTACCCCATATGCTGCCGTCGGCAAGTTTGTTTGAAAACAAGGTACGCAAACTTGGCGTAACTGCTGATACCCATATCGTTGTCTACGATACCTCAGGCCTTTTTTCAGCCGCACGTGTGTGGTGGATGTTCCGGGTCTTCGGACATGACAAGGTCCAGGTGCTGGATGGAGGGATGCCAGCGTGGCAGGATGCCGGAGGATGTTTAGCGAAAGGTATCAAGGTAGATCTCGAGTCTGAAGATATTGCCACGAACAAGAGTGAGTCTGAAAACCAGTTCAAGGCAGTTCTTGACCCCTATCGAGTAGCCAGTAAACACGATGTGCACCTGGCAAGCAATGACAAGGACATTCTTATACTTGATGCTCGATCACGTGCGCGATTCAATGGTGAAGTTGCCGAACCACGTGCTGGCCTCGCATCCGGGCATATTCCGAGGTCTCGGTGTTTACCGTTTACTGATTTGTTGGAAAACGGACACTTGCGTGATCGAGCAGCGCTTGAAAACATGCTGCTGTCGCTTGGAGTCTCACCACAGGATATCGCTACAAAAAAACAAACCGTTATTACAACATGTGGTTCTGGCGTTACCGCAGCTGTCATCACGCTTGCACTCGAGGTCGCGGGTTTTGGATTGCAACGACTGTATGATGGTTCCTGGTCAGAGTGGGGTCTTCAAACCTAAATCGTGGGTACCAGTGCTGGCACACTTGCCATTTTCATTTAACCTGTACGAAGTTTTTTCTCTTCCAAGTGTTTGAACTCGATTTCTTATGACAAGCCATGTCCCGCAAGGGCACACAAGTAAAACTGTTGGTTTGGTTGCACTTTGCGCAATTCTGTGGGGGCTTTACTGGGTACCTATACATGTCTTGAGTAACCGAGGTCTGTCCGGGCCAATGGTGTCCTTGCTACTCACACTGGCGGCAACCCTTATAGCGCTTCCTGTTTGGCTTGTATCCAAACCGCGTTTGCCTGATTGGCGATCGCTGCTTGGTGCCATTGGTATTGGAGCTGCATTTTCGCTTTATGGGATCGCTATCACTTATTCAGATGTGGTCAGGGTGGTATTACTTTTTTACATCGCGCCTGCCTGGAGTACTCTTATCGAATGTTTATTTTTCGGAAGACGTTGGTCGTGGCGAAGTTTATTTGGTATTGCTTTATCTCTCTTTGGCATTATTGTTATATTTCGTGGTGAGTTACCGCTAGCAGGCCTAGGGGCGCTAGGGGACTGGATGGCGTTGTTTGCAGGTCTTAGCTGGTCTGTAGGTTCGGCCTTGATGTTTTCGGCGAAGCGTATCGATCTGAAAGTCATGATGCTTTCAAGTTTTGCAATAGCTGTACTTATTTCAACCGTCTGTCTTTTGTTTTTAGGTGGTGAGAGCCGTTTATTGCCCTCAGATCAATCCGGTTCGCTTGCTGTAACGTTTGGCCTGTGCGCTCTGTTTGCGATGCTCTACGTCTACCCGGTAACCTATATCACTCTGTGGGGTGCCACCTTGATATCCCCGGCAACAATGAGTTTTCTGTTGACGCTCGAAGTGATAGCGGCTGTCGTTTCCAGTGCGATTTTTCTAAATCTCGGATTTGGTCTGATTGAGCTGATAGGCACCTGTTTGATCATTTCGGCAGCTTTGGTCGAAGTTTTGCGCCCTCGCCAGGCCTGAGCAACTGCCGACTGCATCACAAAGGGAGTTCAGATTCTCCAAATATTGACCGTAGAATCACCGAAAGGAGGCGATTTTTGCCTGTAAATTCAATCCGGTGCGGCCAGTCCGCTGCGCTCCGGCACGAGTGGACTTTCGGAAAACATGGCAATATTTCGTCGAAAACGGACACCGCAGAACAAGCGAGCAATTGCGGAATTGCTCGAGCCGCGTGTAATGTATTCTGCCGATACACTAGGCCCGCTAGCATCTTTGCTTCCTGACGTAACTGACGAGCAGGAACTCGAATTACCGCTTCCGGAGAATTGGCCATCAGATACAGCGGACCAATCAAGACAAAATACTACAGAAAGCGAAATCGATTCCACGACATTTGAGGATGAGGAGCTTCGCCTCGAGGGACGAAATGGTTCATCAGTTGCCACCATTGTGGTTTCAAACCAGAGTGACTCAGTTGATCCGGATCTTAACGCAACTGTTGATTCATTAGGACCCGATCCAACATTGAGAGAAGCCATTATCGCGGCTATGAATACGCCGGGTAATGTGACCATTGAGCTTAGCTCGACTGGGACTTACTCTCTTACTCGGGGTGGTGAAGACGACGCTGCGCGAGTTGGCGACATTGACATATCAATGGTTGATCCAACTGATGAATTGATTATAAACAATACCTCAGGCTCTTCTGTTGTCATTGAGCAAACAAGTACAGCACGTATTTTTGAAATATTTGAAGGTGAATTACGTTTAAATGACGTTATGCTCACAGGTGTGAGTGGCAATATTGATGGTGCAGGTATATATGTTCATGAAAACGCATCTGTAGTTGCCAGTGATTCCACCATAGTAAATATAACTTCAATCAATGGACTGGGCGGTGGAATCTATAACGAGGGTTCTGTCGAATTGATTGATTCTGAAGTTATAAATAATCGGGCAGTCTCTGGCGGTGGAATCTACGGGACTGATACAAGTAGCCTGATATTGACTGATACTGATTTAATCCTAAATAGTTCATCAGGTGAAGGCGGCGCAATTTACTATCTTGGAAATTTGACACAAAGCGGTGGTGTGGTCGAGACCAATTTTTCTAATAGCCTGGGTGGTGCTTATAGTCTCGGCGGTGATAGTGTCATACAAGATGTAGATTTCGCTAATAATACCGCTGCGCTTTCAGGCGGCGCGCTGTCGAGCACTGGAGGATCTTTAGCGATATCAGATTCATCAACATTTACAGGTAATAACGCCCTCTCAGGCCAAGGCGGAGCAGTCAATGTCGGCTTTTCAAATTCATTTAGTTTGGATGATGTAACGTTTACGCTGAACACTGCGCTGGGTAGTGATGGAGGTGGTATGGCCCCAGTGGGCGATGGCGGCGGTGGCGCACTTGCCTTTAGTACACCTGGAGCACAGATTAACGATGTGACTTTTATTCAAAACACAGCTCCTAATGGTGGTGCCGTATTAGTTTTGACTGGTGCTGATAATGCACTATTTGAGCAAGTTACCTTTTCATTGAATACCTCGGTAGCTAACCATACAGGTAATGATGACTTTGGTGGTGGAGTTGCTGTTTTTTCAGATGATGTTCTATTTTCAGGTGTTTTATTTGAAAAAAATAATGCACTAAATGGTGGTGGTGCTTATTTGGGTGTGGGTTCTGAGGATACGGTATTTATAAACACTACATTTAGTGAAAATATTGCCCTCGAAGAAGGTGGTGCAATATATTCTGAAACAAGGTACGCGATCGAACACGGAACATTTTACAGAAACATTGCAAATAATGCAGGTGGGGCATTAAGAGCTTTTGATGAAGTATCAGTCGGGAGTTCGGTATTCTATGAAAATATAGTGAACGGGGCGTTTAACGATTTTGAAAATGTTATAGATATAAGGTCACTGGGTTTCAATTTTATTACTAGTGTCGGTATGAACCGCATTGTAGAAACCAGTACAGATTTGCTTAACCCTACGGACGCTGAGCGCGCAAATTTCGGTATTGATGAATTGACACCCAATGTAGGAAGTATTGCAAGCCATCCTCTATTGCCAAATAGTGCGCTGATAAACGCAGGTGCGAGTGCAGAGACTGGAAACGCTGACTCCCGCGGGGTAATACGTGATGCGTTTCCAGACGTGGGTGCGCATGAAGCTGAGACAGCATCTTCTGTTTACTATTTGCTCGACGATCAAAATCGAGTATTGCGTGGTGATTTGTTTTCAGGATTTCAGCAAGTTATCGTAGATGGACGGCCGCTAGATAACAGCACATTGATAAGAGATATTGTGGTCGACGTAGACAATGGAAAAATATATTGGATAGAGCTGGATGGCATAAATTCGTCAATTTTCTTTAGTGAAACTGATGGTACAAATGTTCAATTGTTTAGCGCGTTTACGGGTCAATTGGCTAGAGGGCTGGCCTATGACAACGTAACAAATCGACTCTATGTTGGTTTTAACGGCCCAGATCGTCCTATTGTCTGGTTTGATGTAGATGCGGGTGCCGGTTCAGTGGAAACCAGATTAGGGACTTTAGAAACAGATAACCTCAGAGATATTGAAGTGGATCCTAACACCGGCTTGGTGGCATGGACACAAGGTTTTTCTGCTCAAAGCAGTCGATTAATAACAGCTAATTCAGATGGGGCGTTCATAATGGGGGGGACGGGCATGGGCCTGTTTCATGGATTAGCTATCAATACTGATACTCAGATAATTACCATATTAAATACTACTTTAGATCTTGCTGTTTCTTATGATTATTCGTTAAATCTGCTTCCCGGTACCTTATCTACTCTAGACGAAAGCATTGCATATGATAGTGCTAGTGGCAACTTTATTAGCGCATCGCTATTTGCTGAAACCGTATCTTTGTTTGATGGTTCTCTTAATCAAATTACTTCGTTTAGTAGTGGCGATGGACGTCCTGAAGCAGTTACATTGGCTTCAACTATTGATCGACTAGATGTGGTGACCTCTGGTCAGATTAGCGTAGATGAAAACGGAGTGAGAGATATTGATAGTTCTGTATTGAATGTCCTCAATAGTGATGGTGTTGTATCGCCTTTAGACATAATATATTCCATCCAGAATATTCCCGAGAACCCTGTTGATCCGCTTATTCCTCAGGCGGGGGTCTACATACAAGATGCCATATCATTAAACTATTCAAGGCTCGACTCAGGTGACACGTTTACTCAGCAAGATATCAATGATGGTCGTGTGCAGTACCAGCAACAAGGTCAAGAAGGTAATCCAATAAGCGCAAGCGACAGAATTGAATTAACAGTAGAAACTCCAGGCGGGGAGCTTACTGATGCGGTTACTTTGGCGGTAGATGTAATTCCAGCGAATGATTCTCCAGTTGTCGATACAGCACTTGGTTGGACTGTCAGCGAGGTTGGAACGGTACAGATTACTTCTGCATTATTGTCAGTTACCGACATGGATATAGCGCATGATCCGTCTGTAATTGAATTTACTGTCGATTCACTGCCGACGGTTATGAACGGCGAATCTGATCCAGATAATCTGGCAGGTTTCTATGTGGAAAATGAGCTTACCGGTGTATTTAGCCGGGTCATGATCGGTGGTACGTTTACACAAAAGGATATTAATGATGGGCGCGTCGAATATCGCCAAAATGGACAAGAAAGGAATCCTGTTGCCACAGATAATCAAGTTCGGCTGACGGCGCGAGACCCATCAGGTGCGTCGACTAGTACCATTTCGCTTGATATCGTAATTACGGACGTGAATGACAATCCGGAGGTAACAACCTCTCTGGCTTGGTCTTTAATCGAGAACGGAAATTTGACAATAAACTCAAATTTGCTTTTAGTTGAAGATGACGATCAAGCAGATGGTCCATCAGAGATTGTGTTTACCTTGGATAGCTTGCCGCCAAGTCCGACGGGTGAAACTGATCCTGCAAAGCTTGCCGGCCTTTATATAAGAGATGTTGTAAGTGGAGAGCTCACAAGACTATCGATTGGAGGCACCTTTACCCAGCAAGACATTTTTGACGGTCTCGTGGTATATCAACAAAACGGCCAGGAGAGCAATGTCCCTTTCACGGATGATCGTGTTCAACTGACAGCCATTGATTCCGCTGGCGGCTCGACTGGTCCAATAACAATCGATGTGACTATTACAGGCATAAACGATAGTCCGCAGGTAATAAATTCCGAGATCTGGTCACTGTCCGAGAACGACACATTGCCTATCACGTCGACTTTGTTATTGGTCGAAGATAACGATCTGGCAGATGATCCATCAGAGATTGTTTTTACTTTGGACAGCTTACCGCCAAGTCCAACGGGCGAAACCGATCCGTCGATGCTTGCTGGTATTTATCGTGAAGATACGCTAAGCGGAACTTTTGTGAGATTGTCCACGGGTGACACCTTTACCCAGCAAGACATTCTTGATGGCCTGTTGGAATATCGGCAGAATGGCCAGGAAAGCAATGCCATTGTCGCAAATGATCGTGTCCAAGTAAGAGCTGTCGATTCCTCGGGCGCCTCGACTGGCCTTATTACCATTGCTGTTAGTATTACCGAGGTGAATGATCCGCTGGAAGTTGTAAATTCCCAGACTTGGTCACTGTCCGAGAACGATGCATTGCCTATCAGTTCGAGCTTGTTGTTAGTCGAAGATAATGATCTGGTAGATGATCCGTCGGAGATTGTGTTTACCCTGGATAGCTTGCCGCCAAGTCCAACGGGCGAGTCCGATCCATCCAGGCTTGCCGGTCTGTATCGTGAAGATGCGATAAGCGGGACGTTCACGAGATTGTCCATAGGAGACACCTTTACACAGCAAGACATACTTGATGGTCTGATTGAGTATCGACAGAACGGGCAGGAGAGTAATGCCGTTGCCACAGATGACCGTGTTCAGCTGACGGCGAATGATTCTGCAGGCGGTACAACTGGGCCGATTACAATTGATGTGGCTATTACGGATGAGAATGATAGTCCAGAAATCATAAATTCCCTGGCATGGTCACTGTCCGAGAACGATGCATTGCCTATCAGTTCGAGCCTGTTGTTAGTCGAAGATGAGGATCTGGTGGATGATCCCTCAGAGAT
>CAYULV010000160.1:0-3537 GCA_964445655.1 uncultured Granulosicoccaceae bacterium
GAAGAACTTTTTTCCAACAATTGACAAGCCGCCTCTACTCGCATCGCTTCCACTGATTTGGCGGGAGTTCTGCCAACTGATGATGCATATAACCGCGAAAAATGTCGGGTACTCATATTCATATGATCCGCGAGGCGTTCATTGCAGAGATCATGAGCAAGGTGGCTTCGCATCCATTTATGCAATTCATCGAATCGCCCAGCCTCATCGGCCGCTTGCAGTTCCAATGCTTCACTAAATTGCGACTGACCACCCGGCCTTACAATATAGGTGACTAGTGACCTGGCCAATGACAGCGCGGTCGGCCTACCCAGATCATCGGATACCATGGCAATCGCCATATCAATACCTGCGGTGACACCTGCCGATGTCCAGATATCATGGTCGTTCAGGAAAATGGGATTCTTCTCGACACTGATATCGGGGTATTCAACGGCTAGCCTGTCGCACGAGTCCCAGTGTGTTACTGCACGTTTGCCCTGTAGCAATCCACAGTGCGCGAGTATGAAAGCAGCATTGCATATGGAACCTACCCGCCTCGATCTCTGCGCCAGTCTCGATATGCACGCCATCAATTTCTGATTCTCGATTGCCGCCAATACCCCCTGCCCGCCAACCACGATCAATGTATCAATACGACGCCGGTTCCACGCCGGTAGACGTTCGGTGGAGATTGAAACCGGTGTATCAGAAATCACCGACTTACCGTCGATCGACGCGATTGAACATCGATAAGCAGCATTTCCCTGTTCATCCAGAGCATCGTTGAATACTTGCAACGGTCCGGCTAAATCAAGGAGTTTAACACCTGGGTAAACCACAAAAACGACATTTGCCTGTCCAGCGGTGAGTCGAATCGTTTTGTCCTTAAATGAGGGCATATTGTCTTTTATGCCATAACAAGTTCCGTTAGTCTAGTTATGAATACGATAACTAAGGGAAAAAACATGCTCAAGCTAAAACCCAATTGCGAATGTTGCGGTATCGAGTTACCGCCCGATGCCACGCAAGCTCGTATATGCAGTTTTGAATGCACATTTTGCGAGGATTGTTCTGAGCAGAACTTTACCGCGACCTGCCCAAATTGCACTGGTGAATTAATCAGACGTCCGATTCGCCCGGCAAAACATCTGGCAAAATACCCAGCCTCCGATCAACGATTTATCAATCAGGATCACGCACAATACCCAAACTTCAACAGCCGGAGTCTGATCGCTTGAATATCAATTTAGCCGAAACAGCGTTACTACTTATTGATATTCAAATGGCTTTCGCCATGCGTGACGAAACGGGTGTATCTCGATCAAACCCAGATGCTGAGGCTAACATCATAAAACTGCTTGCCAATTGCCGAAAGCATGGTATGAACATCATGCATATCCATCATCATTCACTAGACCCAGACTCAGCGTTTCGAGCGAAGTCACCAGGCTCGCTCGTGCAATCGTTTGCCGCCCCACTGGCGAACGAAGTGGTTTATATCAAACACGTTAACAGTGCCTTTATCGGAACGTCATTAGAAAAAGATTTACATGCATCGAAAATCAACAATCTGTTGTTATGCGGTGCGACAGCAAATCATTGCCTCGAGACCACAGCGCGTATGGCAGGAAACCTCGGATTCAATACGCTTTTTCTAGCGGACTGTGTCTGGGCGTACGGGGCACTAGGGCCGGACGGCATCGAGCACTCTGCCGAACAGATACATTCAGTTACCTTGGCCAACCTACACGGAGAATTTGCTCAAGTTATAAAATCAAGCGACGCGCTGTCGTTACTAATTGATTGATTCGCGATATCAAGTGCAGCTTCTAAAAATACGGGCACCATCTACTTGACGAGCTTGGGACCCGAGCTTTTCACCTCTCGCCCAAGCGCATAAAACTCATCATTAGGCAGCATGTCGGTTAATCCAGCCATTCGGTTCGACAACGCAAAAAACGCTGCGATCGCACCGATATCCCAAATATCTTCATCGGAGAACCCATGTTCACGCAGATAGTCAAAATCATCATTGGTCGCGTCCGCTGCCTGATCAGCAATCAAACAGGCAAAATCCAGCATGACCATCTGCCGTTCGCTGATGTCGGCACGCGTGTAATCAATTGATAGTTGTTCAGCCAGCCGCGGGTTCTTTTCACGAATGCGGGCAATCGCACCGTGGGCAACAACACAGTACAGACAACTATTCATCGCCGAGGTGACCACCACGATCATCTCTCGCTCTCCCTTGGTCAGGCCACTCTCCTTTTCCATCAAGGCATCGTGATAGGCAAAGAACGCGCGAAACTCATCGGGCCGGTGGGCCAGTACCCGAAAGACGTTAGGGACGAATCCTGATTTTTCATTGACGGTGTCAATACGCGCTCGAATATCGTCAGGCAAACTGTCAACAGGCGGTACCGGGAAACGTGAGCGAGGTTCGTTCATGACTATCTCTTGGCTGGACGGAATTCCATCCTATTGTGACCAATTCAATGGTCAATGTCTGTAGCCGTAGAGTAACGGCCAACAGTATCAGTCAATAAATCAGCGCTGTCGCGGCGCAACACCCGATTCACGTGACAGTAGCTCCGACAGCTTCGCCTCGTCCACAAGCCGCCCTTCGAGGCGACGAATCAAATCATCGATACTGTCATCACCCCAGAATAGTTCTTCGCCTGCACGGAAGGTCGGAACACCGAATATGTCGCTGTCGATAGCTTGTTGTGTTGCAGTAATCAGATGATTTTTAACATCTACATCATCAACAGCCTTGCGCCACCAGTTGGAGTCAAGTCCAACCTCGTGGACAATTTCGTCCAGCACAGAATCATCGTTCAGGTCCTGGCCAGCCGACCATGCTGCATTCATGGCATTCACAGCAAATGCCCTTCGCTGTGTTTCAGCCTCAATCGCTGTAGCAATTCTCAATGCCTTCAAGGGATTGAACGGATGCACGGGAGGTCCCACAAGCTGCAGACCATATTCACTGGCGCGACGCATTACATCGCGGAAGATATAACGACGCTTGGCCGGAATCTCGGCCGGCCCCTGATGTCCATGGGCTTTCAACAAACCAGCAAACAAGATCGGACGAACCACTATATTCTCGCCGGTTGCCGCTTCAATTTCGTCAAGACGAGTCCCGGCTAACCAGGCATACGGGCTTACGGGATCAAAGAAGAATTCTATAGCCATAGTATTTCCATCGTGACAAAAGAAAATGGCGCCTCCAAAAGAGGCGCCATCACTTTACGTCACATCGAGTCGTTCAGCAAAACTAGGGTGCCAGATTGAAAGCTCCTAGCGTATTGCCAGTGAGATCGACATTCGCACCCACGTTTACACTACAACCAGTTGTTGAGGTAAACACTCCGAAGCCAGCACCGTTAGTGACGGTCGAATTGGCGATGTTAACCTGGGCGGGAAAAGACCCATTACATGTCAATGAGATATTGCCTGCACTTGAAGGGGCAGATCCACTTCCAGCATCGCTCACAATCACATTATCCAGTACATTCAGCACCTGGTTCGAAAACGCAAACTCAATACCAT
>CAYULV010000160.1:3637-9181 GCA_964445655.1 uncultured Granulosicoccaceae bacterium
TTGCGCAATAACAGATTGTTCGCAGAAAATCGCGAGATATTAGTGCTGTTGGCTTGCAGATCTAATGCACCATCAACCCCTGGTCCAGTGCCGGCAAATTCGAGCACGACATTTTCAAAACTATTGTTCAAGTCGTTTGAAAAACTGTACCGTACGCCTTGCCAGAATCCTGGCGTTTGTTGCAAGCCACTCAAGATAATAGGGTTAGCCACCGTACCATTAGCCGTTAACGAAGCTCCTGAATTAACCGTGAGTCGAGTTCCGGACGCAAATTTCAGGATTACACCTGGTGATAGTGTCAGTAAATCTCCTTCTCCGAGCGTCAAGCTGCTGGGTACCTCATAGCAACCCGCTGGCAGGTTGACTGCACCATCTACATCACTACCTGTCAGTTCCAGAGTACAACTGATGCCACCGACATCGACGGACGTCAAATGATCCAGCCCGAGACCAGTTGTCGGAGTGGGTGTCGGCGTCGTGGGTGTAGTAGGTGAAGTTACTGACGAACCCAATGTCGTCGTACAAACAACATCACTCGCAGGTGATGCGTTCTCACTCGCATCATTGGCTATCACCTGGTAGCAGTACTGAGTACCACTATTGAGACCCACATCGTCGAACGCGGTTGACGTCACCCTGACCAAGGTATCGATCATGGCGGCCCCTTCTGCTCGCAACAAGGTAAAACTGGCTACGTCCGCGATATTCCCCTGAGTCCAGCGTATGTTGACACTCGCAGTATCTGGAACCAGTTCTACACCCGTCGGGCTCGGTGGCGGAGTGACATCCGGCGCTGCAAGTGTCGAGCTACTGGCAGTTGATGAAACCAAAGACCGATTACCCGCAGCATCAAGAGCGACAACAACATAGTCGAACACAATGCCTGCTTGCAAGCCGGTATCAATGAATACCGGGAATGGAGTTTCAGCGACTACTGCACCATCACGAAGCACCTCGTAACTGACGACAGCCACGTTATCCGACGAACTCTCCCAGGCGACAACGATCTCATTGGATGCTGAAGCCAGGGCACGCACACCGCTTGGCGCTTCTGGCGCCTGCGTATCGGTTGCAGAAAAATCGGTGCCTACGGGCAGATTACTGGCAACGGTACTTGCAGTACTGACGTCAGGATCGGTGACGATAATAGTGATCGTACCGTTATTGACTATGACCGGATTTAGATCAAGGAAACGATCAACCCCTGTGTTGTCCGCTGTGAACGCGACATTTTGCAAGTTCACATTACCCAGCCCATATGCATCAAGCGTTGGAGCTACAAGCTCATTGACATCGTTATTGATCGCCGCGATTTCCGTCTCTGATGGCAAGGCATTTATCGGACCTGCGCTATCAAACGTTGAATCAATATCAAGCCCGTTTGTGGCGAACCAGTTACGTATGACAACATCCGAATAAGCATGCACATTCTGCGTTGTAGTGGCTGAATCTATCGCGTGACTTATTCCATACAAGAAAATCCCATTACCGAGATTCACACGTAACAAGAACGGCCCACTACCCTGGACATCATCCGCAGAGAATTGCCCATTACTGGCAATGACGGCAGTGGATCTTTCGCCGGATTGCGACTTTATTTCAATGGTTGATTCGGCGAATGCTCGGTTAGTTGGCACAGTACCTCTGAGCTCGATCCCGGTACCGATGATACCGCCGTCGCCACTTCCTCCGCCACCGCAACTGATCACGAAGGCACTTGTCAACGTAAGAGCTGCAGCTAAGCGAATACGTTTCCAGGGCGGAACCCTATTCTTGCTCGTTTTCATTTTATAGTTACTCATCATCCTTATCCTCTGTTGTATCACTGTTTTCAAAATAATAAATGCCCAATCCAACGCGTCTGGAACCTTTATTTTCGGGGTCACTTTGTTTGATAGACGCCAGGAGTTTGTTGAGTTCTTGCAAAAAAACGTTGGCGCGCTGTTCACTGATCTGCTTGAAATCTTCAACAGCTTTAGCTGGAACATTGCGATAGACAATCTGGCGCTGAAAGCGCGGATCACTATCACCATGTTCAATGTTATGTACCGCACTGCCGAGAAGATCTGCTGTACAAGTCGCTAGCACATTGACCTTTTCCAGTTCATCTTTCTCGGGAATGTATCCTTGACTGTCAAGCCGGACAAAATCCTTGTCAACTCGACTGGCAACACCGATGCGCTCAAGCTCATCGATAACAGCGCCCAGTGTGATATCACCACTGTAGCGCGCAACCAAAGCGCTGAAACTTCCGGCGTCACCTTGTAGAGGCAACAACGCGGGCTTTCCGTCCTCGTCCAAAAACTCCGAATCACTCATCCAGCCATTGATAACTCGCATGGCTCGGTTTGGCGTGCTCTGGATTGATACGCCTTCGGCACCGCGCAACTTGCTCAGGCGCACAACTTCCTTGCGACTAAGTCCGGTAAGGACCGCGACGCGGGCGTAGGTCATTTTTTTGGAAGGAATAGCGAAATGATCGTAGGCGACATCGACGTAAGCCTGTCGCGACAACTCCGCAAATTCGGCATGTGAAATCTCGTTTCGGATCAACACACGCAGCAGCGGCTTCAGAACCGTCAATACGGCTTTTGCCAGGTGTGATTTAGGTGTAGAAGTCATAACGGGATTATTATCCCGTTTTTGAATTTGTGCAACAGAAATCGCAAATAAATATTTTTATCTATTTAAATCAATTAGTTACAGGATACGTAAAATCGAGAAACGCGAATATCGTCCGAAAAATTTCCGCAAAACCCGGAAAAAGGACGCTTAAAGCGAATTTCAAGAAGCATCGAGCCAACCGCGCCGGTGTAGTCGCTTTCTCACTCAGCTAGACACTCTGACTTGCTACGACCGCATATCAAGACGTAGCGAATCGATATCGCTCCTTAAGTTACGTAACTCGGTCAGAATTTTCTCATTGTCAGTGATCATCTGACCGCGTTCCTCACTGGCAGTGGACTCATGCTCTGATTGCATGGCATCAACAATAACCCCGATGAACAAATTCAAAACGGTAAATGCCGTCAAGATAATGAAAGGAACGAATAGAATCCATGCGTACGGAAACACCTCCATAACCGGGCGCACTATTCCCATCGACCAACTCTCTAGTGTCATTATTTGAAACAAGGTGTAAGCAGAAGCGCTCAAGGTGCCAAACCATTCTGGAAAGGCAGCGCCAAACAACTTGGTAGAAATGACCGAAAATACAAAGAAGATCAAACCGATCAGAAACAGGATTGATCCCATACCCGGCATGGCACCCAACAAACCTGCGACCACCCGCCGCATGGCCGGCACCGCCGAGATCAAGCGAAGTACTCTTAGTATCCGCAATGCCCGCAATATGGATAGAGGTCCAGCCGTTGGTAATAGCGCGATAACGATTACGAAAAAATCAAATAACCGCCACGGGTCGCGCCAAAAACCTTTGAAGTCGACTGCCAATCGCAACAGCAGCTCAATTACAAAGATTGTCAGTAGAATATTGTCGATAGCCAGTAGCCAGCTCCCTGACGCTTGTACAATGCCAGGACTTGTCTCAAGCGCCAGAATGATGGAATTGAAAATGATGAGACCAAGGATCGTGGCTTCAAAGTAACGCCATTCCAATATCGACCGGAGTTGTTCTTTTACACGTGGGAACAATTTCTTATCTCTTACAGTAATTTTGCAGCTTTAGAATACGAACAATTTAGACTTGTTCATTGTTTGATATCGATATTCTGCCAGTTTTAATCGCTTCTATCAGGCAAGTCATCAGGCCGATCATCAGACTGACATCACCCCTTTCACAGAGCTTGATTTTGTCAATCGATCACTCTACTTCTCGCCACCACTCGTCCGATGGATAGTCGAAGAGCGTAAATACCTCGCCGATGTGCGGCGTCGCAAGCTTGACCTGGTTTCTTTCGGCGGCGGCTTTTGCTCTAACCACCGGTTCTGTCCAATGATGCAGTGCCAGATCAAATTTCGCCCAATGGATTGGAAAGAACACCTCTGCTCTCAAATCGATGCTTGCCTGAACAGATTCTTCCGGCATCAAATGAATCTGTGACCAGTTGACATCGTAGGCTCCATTTTCAACAAAAGCGATATCAAATGGCCCATAGGTCTTGCCAATATGCTTGAACTCATCAAAGTACCCACCGTCACCACTGAAATACACGTTCTGTTCGCTGGATCGAGCTATCCAGGAACCCCAAAGTGTCGTATCCGTATTAAACGATCTACGACCACTGAAGTGTCGTGACGGTGCAAAAGTCAGCTCAAGTGTTTGATGCTGGGTCGACTCATACCAATCGAATTCGTCTACTTTTTTCTCAGCAACTCCCCAGCGCAGCAAGTGTGACTTGACACCGAGCGGCACCAGAAAACGCCCAACCTTGTCAGCAAGTTCACCGATCGCTTTGTGATCCAGGTGATCGTAGTGATCATGTGATATGAGCACAATATCGATATTCGGGAGAACCTCGATGGGGTTATCCACCTTGACTGGAAAGGGGTTTACCGTTAAAGGAATGGGTGATGCCCTGTTGAAAATCGGGTCAGTCAGAACTGTCAGGCCATCGGTCTTGAACAATATCGTGGAGTGACCAAACCAGACGAAATCTCCGTTTTCGAACGATGAAGGACCGAAACGACGTGACGGCAGTGGCTCTGTCGGATTTTTTCCAGCGGTTGGGAACAAAAACTCCAGGATACTAAAATCACTTTCACTAGCAGGATCAGGTGTACTGACAACGGTCGGCACTAAATTGACAAAGGTCTTACCATCAAAATTGGGGGACTGTTGTATGCGAACCTGACCCTCCGTGCTCACTTGCGCACCGAAAGTTGGCGCCGTTTTAAAAAATAACACCACAAGTGCCGTCAACACTATCGATATACCAATGACGAATTTTACAAGCTTCCAGATAGTCGCACCCATTCGATCAATAGTAACGTAAGCAGATGCGCGAAGGTTTTTTTCAAGCCACCCGATCTTGTTCGGCAGGTCAACTATATTCAATTGCGCAACATGGAGACTGAAATGCCAGATACAGACAACTCAAACGGCGAGCACAATTCTGACACCCCCAAGCCGCCACAATTGCTCGCTGTCGAGTTGCGTGTGCTCGGGGTGTTAATGGAAAAACAGCTGACAACCCCGGATCAGTACCCGCTGACTCTCAACAGCCTTGTCACCGGCTGCAACCAGAAATCCAGCCGCGACCCGGTAAGCAACTACCATCAAGGTGAAATTCTGCGGGCCCTGAACGAGCTGGAGGAGAGGCACTTTGTACGCAAGGAATACGGATCTCGAGCCGACAAGTACAGCCAGCAGTTTGTCACTCAACTGGAGCTGGGCAAAAAACAGCAGGCTGTGCTGTGCATCATGATGTTACGCGGCCCACAAACATTCAGCGAGTTATTCACCCGTACTCAGCGGATGAATCAATTTAGCGACAAGGAAGAACTCAACCATTGCGTGGATAGATTATGCGAACGTGAAATACCCTATGTGACACGCCTTGGTGCACCCGGACAACGCGGTGA
>CAYULV010000161.1:0-9163 GCA_964445655.1 uncultured Granulosicoccaceae bacterium
AGAGGCCGGGATTTGCGCGACACGAAAGCCCAGTATGCTGCGGCCTTGTTCGCAGACCATCACCGCCACTGACAAGGGTTTGAGCCGTGTGTGCTCAAACGTGATGAGCTCATCCCATTGAAGATTGGTAAACGGCTCTTGCGAGGCGAGCCAGGCCTTGGTTTTGGCCCGCGCCCGTTCAGCCAGAAAGACGATTTTGCGGGCCACCGTATTCCTTGCGCAACCATGCTTTATCGCGATCCGGCGTTGAGACGTGCTACTGGCAATATCCACTTCAATCCGGCTATTGAGCCGCCGCCGTTTTTGCCGGTAAGTGGGGGTAAATGTGGCGTTGGAAAAGCCCCTTCCACAGTCCTTGCAACGATATCGCTGGATCCTCTGGGCATCCTCAGCGCGATAATAATGGCCATCTTTGATAACGCGCGAGCCAGCGCAGCTGTAGCAATTCGGGTTCATTCCGTTGAACCTCCTTGTTCAATAGAGTAAAAAAATATACCAGATTATTTACAACCGCACCCAAGTGGACCAGTTAGCTAGGTTTATTTGCAGCCGCTTCCTGATTAGCCCGATGCCGCCTCAATTCTTTTGGATCCTGTTGCAGTGGTCGGTAAATTTCAACCCTATCACCATCCGCGAGCACGTAATCGTCTTCAACCTGCTCCCCGAATACGCCAATCGGCGCATGGATCGGATCAAGTTCGGCGTCGCCAAGTGGCAAACCGGCGTCAGCCGCTAACTGCACTGCAGTTCGAGCGGACGTGCCGCTTGTGATGACGAGATCGCGATGTTCATAGTGAGTACTGAAGGCAAGAACAACCTGAATACGGATGCTCATCCGGCAGCGCCAAGCTGATTGGCCCGCCGTACAAAGGCATCAACCATGGTGTCGCAAATCTTGCTGAAGGCGGGGCCCATCATGATGGCAAACACCTTGGTCTTGAATTCGAAGTCGATTTCAAGCTCAACCCGGCAAGCGTTCTCGGCAAGTGACTTGAAGCGCCAGGTACCGGAGAGTTGACGAAACGGCCCATCGACCAGTGTCATGTGTATGGCCTCAGCTGGCACCAGCTGATTCCGGGTCGTGAAAGACGCGCTCTTCATACGCTCATCGATCGTGACGGTGGCCGTCTGACTATCCTCGGTTTGCTCCAGCACGCGCGCGGCTTTACACCAGGGTAAAAATTCGGGATAACGGTCAACATCCGTGACCAGCTGGTACATATCGCTTGCGGCATGTTCCACCAGCGCAGATCGGGTAATGGTTGGCATACGAAAACTGAAGTCTCTGGTCGGCAGGCCCGTATAATGCCCGCATGGCAAAGAAGAACAAAAAGCCGAAAGCATCCGGAGATGCGCATATCGCTCGCAACAAGCGCGCGACTTACGATTATCGCATTGATGAGAAGTTCGAGGCAGGAATTGCGCTTCAAGGCTGGGAAGTCAAGAGTTTGCGCGAAGGCCGGGTACAGCTGGTTGACGGCTATGTGCAAGTCGTCAACGGCGAAGCATGGCTCTATGGCTGCAATATCAACCCACTCAATTCAGCCTCGACCCACTACGTCGCCGAGAATCGGCGCCGGCGCAAGCTGCTATTGCATCGTCGCGAGCTCGCTCGTCTGATTGGTGCGGTCGAACGAAAGGGCTACACGATTGTCGCGATTTCGATGTATTGGAAAAATCGCAAGGTCAAGCTTGAAATTGGTATTGGCAAGGGCAAAAAGGAATTCGACAAACGCGCGACAATCAAGGAACGCGACTGGCAACGTGACAAGGCGCGCATGGTTCGCACGCACTAGGCATGCCTGCGTCGCTATGAAAGCCCTGGCTTGGTCTGCAAGTGGACCTGCTCAGTATGAAGAATTGCTCGCGTCATCCGGGTTCATTTCGTCCTGCACCTCATCCGGGTCAACATCATTAAGTAGTAACACTTCGCGTACCGCTTCGATATCAGCCAACGTCTTTTCGACCCGCCCGGCGAAATCAAATTCGTTGACCTCAATGGCCTGAGGCATGTAACAGTACGCTATTTTCAACGCAGTTAATGATTGTTCGTCAAGCTTGGCCATGCGTCTCCTCCTGTTGCTGCCAGATGCAGCCGTCGGCACCTTTTTCTGCCAGGCGCGCCAGCCACACATCGTGTTCAATGAGTTCAGCGTCGGTTGCGTTTACCTTGACCAAGGCACTGACATCGATGGAGGCTGCGATATTTACGGTTTCACCCGCACTCTTGGCGTCCTGATCCAACACCAGCGTGGTCTGTCCACCGGTCATGGTCAAGTAGACATCGGCCAGAATTTCAGAATCCAGCAAAGCGCCATGCAAGGTACGGTGAGCATTGTTGACGCCAAGACGCTTGCACAGAGCATCAAGACTGTTGCGTTGACCCGGAAACTGTTTACGCGCCATGACCAGGGTATCGGTGACAGTGCAAACCGACGACAATTGCAAGGGTTCATCGCACAAGTTGAACTCATGCTCGATAAAGCCTACGTCAAAGGGGGCGTTATGAATGATCAATTCAGCACCCACAAGATAACTTTTTAGTTCTTCAACAATGTTGGCGAAACGCGGTTTATCGGCCAAAAACGCATTGCTGATCCCATGGACTGCCTCGGCGCCAGGATCGATTTCCCGATCCGGTTGCAGGTAAAGATGTAAATTATTTCCCGTCAGGCGCCGGTCAATCAATTCGACACAGCCAATTTCGATAATGCGATGCCCGCCTTTGGGGTCCAGACCCGTCGTCTCGGTATCGAGCACGATCTGGCGGTTTGCTGTGTTTTCTTTACTCATGCACGATGTTAGCCCGCAGTTTGTTTAATACTATCAATCATATAAGAGAAAGTCAGAGAAAGAATTGCCATTGCCGTCGAGGATGGAATCGAGCCCATTGGAAAAGATATCTGGGCTGGCAAGGATTGCGCTGACCCAAAACGAAACAAGTATCGCTGATCGGCCCCGGCCGCAAGTCGCTTAAGAATTTGCGGAAGCTCGAATGAACTTTTCAATCGAGTGTTTACCCTAAACGGCAGCGGCGCTGAATGACTAGCCCAATAGTTTGTATACAAATAGTAATCGGTGCAGCCGCCAGCGAACTGGCATGATGGAGACAGGGATTGACGATACGCCAAACAGGTATGGTGTGCCCGCAAGATCCCAACACATCAGACATCGCAAAAGCCATCTGCTTACATAAAGTTCCGATACATTATTTTTAGATAACTTTTAATTCCATAGGAGAAAACCTTGAACGATCATTCTGACAAACCTTCAATGACACGTCGCAATCTGGTCGCGGCATCAGTGGCACTACCTGCAGCAACGGTTTTAGCAAACAGCATCGGCAGCGCACGAGCCGATGGCCATAGCATTGAAGCTCAACCTAACGCCATCAAAAACACGTTCAACATGGGTGACTTCGAGGTGTCCACTTTGCTGGCCGGTTCGCGCAAGGTAGAAAACCCACAGTCCATTTTCGGACTGAACGTATCGCCCGAAGAGTTCGCTGCCGTGAGCGAGGCTAATTTCATTCCAACGACGGCCGCTCAATTCTATTTCACACCGACTGTCGTCAAGACGGGCAACGACGTTGTTTTGTTTGACACAGGTCTGAACCCCGCCGGCATAACTGCACCGTTAGCCAGCGCCGGAATTGCACCCGAAGACGTAACGGTTGTTGTTATCACCCATATGCATGGCGATCATATCGGTGGCTTGTCAGGTGAAGATGGTACGCCAACGTTCCCGAATGCTCGTTACGTCACCGGGCAAGTCGAATTCGATACCTGGGCCAAAGCTGACAACGACAACTTCAAAGCCAAGGTACAGCCTTTGGCAGAAAAAATGGAGTTCATTGGTGACGGAGGCGCAGTTGCTTCAGGAATTACAGGTATAGCTGCCTTTGGACACACTCCCGGACACATGATCTACATGCTCGAGTCAGGCGGCAAGCAACTTGCCCTGATGGCCGACATGGCCAACCACTACGTCTGGTCGTTGGGATATCCGGAATGGGAAGTCAAATTTGACATGGACAAGGCAAAAGCTGCAGCCACGCGGAAAAAGATGTTTGATATGTTCACCGCTGACAAGATTCCTTTCGTCGGTTACCACATGCCATTTCCAGGTATGGGCTATTCCGAAGCTCGCAGCGAAGGGGGTTACCGCTATGTACCCGTCAGCTACCAGATGGTGATCTGAGTACAACTTGCATACCTGGCCGAGGTAATGCCTTCTCGGGCAGGTAAAAACAGACTTGGCGAGATCCTTTTGGTCTCGCCAAGGTTGCACATTAATACCAGACTTACTCTGGAGCTTTCATCTCACTATTGATCGTGATGGCAATGGGGCCAGTCGAAAACCCACCAACACCAAATGCAACGTGGTCGATTTCTGTAGTGGCAGTAATTCCCACCCATTCACCCTTGTAGTAGTCGAACGACTTGCCCAGTGGGTGCTCGCCGTTTATCGACATCTCAGCCTGAAATGTCACTGGCAAAGTGACCCCATGGATAGTCATATCACCGGTCACGTCCATGGTTTTCTCACCCGTGCTCTTCACCGAGGTACTTTTGAAAGTCAATGTGGGGTACTTGGCGACATCAAGAAAATCTTCACTCTTCAAATGATCATCCAGTGGCCCAAATCCGCTAGAAACACTTGTAGCGTCAATCTCAACGCTTATGCTGGAGTCTTCAATATTATCCGCCATGGTCAGAGAACCGTTGGCGACGGTAAATTCACCGTGTTGACGCGTAACGCCCGCGTGGCTCCACCCAAACATGACTTCCGTGTGCCCTTGATCGGTCACAAAAGTCGTGTCAGCGAAGGCAGCTGCAGATAAAAGCGATGAAACAGCAAGCCCTACAACCTTTGCTCGCAAGGAAGGTAATCTCTTCATGAAAAATATCTCTAATTTTTAAGTGATCGGTACTCTAAACAATTGCAAGAGTAGCGTGACAGTTACACCACTGGGCTAGCTACTACATAAAACTCCCAGCCCGACCAATCAGACAGAGTATCGAACCCAAAGTTCCATTTTCTCATGACTCTGAGCAGGTTCGATTGACACTGGCGAATAGCCTGCCAATTCCAAATAAATACAGATCAGGAAAGCGGGATTGCGGGCATCACCACCAGATTGGCGAAGGCGCTGAAGAACGAACCCCGTGCTGCACCTTGTCACAATGAACCAGAACGACACTTACCACGGTGGTAGCCTGTACAGTTATCGTTGACGGGGTAGCTGAAACTACTGTTCGATGACAAGTAAACACATCAATGACGACATAGCGCCGCTAGTCGGGCTACGCGTGCTTGAATTCAGTCATACGATAATGGGTCCCTGCGCCGGTTTGTTGCTGGCTGATCTAGGGGCCGATGTCATCAAGATTGAACCGGCACCCGATGGTGACAAGACTCGTCAATTGCCTGGATTTGCATCGGGTTTCTTCGCTACATTCAATCGCAACAAACGTAGCCTCGCCGTTGATTTGAAAACCGCCTCGGGGCAATCAGTCGTACACTCTCTGGTATCTCACGCGGACATCGTATTGGACAACTATGGCCCCGGTACCATGGAACGGCTCGGCTGTGGGTGGGACGATTTACGCGTGCATAACCCTGCCCTGATATATCTTTCTTTGAAGGGTTTTCTCAAAGGACCTTGGCAAGATCGACCTGCGCTGGACGAAGTCGTACAGTTTCAAAGTGGTCTTGCCTACATGACCGGACCACCCGGCCAACCATTGAGAGCAGGAGCCTCCATTGTCGATATTCTTGGTGCTGCTTTCGGTGTAACTGGCGTACTGGCTGCCTTGCGAGAAAGGGATGCAAGCGGAAAAGGGCAGCGCGTAGGTAGCTCGCTGTTCGAGTCTGCAGCCTTCATGATGGCTTCACATATGGCAGGTGGTGCCGCGACAGGTGAAACTGTGCCGCCAATGACAGCCCGCAAAGGTGCCTGGGGTATATACGACGTGTTTTACAGCCGGGATAAACAACCCTTGTTCATCGGCGTGACCAGCGACACTCAATGGGCAAGGTTCTGTAAGGTTTTTCAACTTGCGCAACTGTTTGACGATGCGCGCCTGAAAACGAATGCTCAAAGAACACTGGCAAGAGACTGGCTTCTGCCAGAGCTGGTCAACTACTTCGATACACGCAGTCTCGAAGATATGGTAACGGGATGCGAGGAGGCAGACATATCCTGGGCACAGGTTGGAAGGCCGGAAGACTTGATCAGCAATGAGCAAATGCAAGCGCCCGGAGGCTTGTTGAACCTTGCGATGGACACAGCCAGAAATGCCGTTACCAGCCATGCAATGCTGCCAAGCTTGCCGTTGGAATTTGGCGACCATCAAACTCGACCCTCGCTGCAACGGCAGCCCCCTCGCTTGGGTCAGCATAGTGAAGAGATACTGCTTGAATTGGGTTTGGACCAGACGGATGTCGCAGCTTTGTATAGAGCAGGTGTAATTGCTTGATGGGGGTCGACACCCCTGCTCCACGACGCCAGATCACTACCGACCATACGTTTTTCAGTCTTAATTTTGCCGATCAAGTCATCCAGAGCACAGGCGGCAGAACCGAGAGCGCTACAATTTGTCTATCCACCAGGACACTTAGGAACATAATTGCGAGTCATGGCCCGCCTGATAGTACTCATTGCAATGATTCTTCTACCCCACATCGCACTGGGGCTTGAGGAACTTGAGCCCGTGGAAAATCTTTCCCCATTACCCGGTCCCGATCCTCGTCGTATTGGTTGGGAATGGCACTATGTTGATATCAAGGGCAAACCTGGCTTTATGAGAAAAGTCGCCGGTGATGATGCCATTGAGAGCTATGAGCGCTCCGATGGTTGCTCATGGACACGAACCAGCCGTGGGTTCGCCCCAGCTACAGTCTGGTCAAACTGTCCGAGCAGCGGAAAATCCACTGTAACGGTCACCGACGATTCGCTGTGGCCCTTGGAGGTTGGGAATAAAATCACGTACCAGATGAAAGGCAACAGCTCCTTGATTGCGCGAGCCTGGAGTTCCAGACGCAGCTGCGAAGTCGTCGGCGCGGTCAAGGTCAAAATCGTATCTGGAATCTATGACACGTTCAAAGTCATTTGCAAAGAGCGTTGGGGAACGCGTACCTGGTGGTTGTCCCCAGAGGTAGGTACAGCCGTTGCCTACGAACAAAAAACTCGGCGCAACGGATTAATTCGGCAAGAGATGACCAAAATCGTACAGCCCTGAGTTTGCTTGAGGGCATTCGAATTACTATCCTATGAATATCAGTTGATGCCTCTCGCAGATAAAAGCATCCTTTACGACACTTGATCTACACCAATGAACCACGTTGAAATCTACTCGAAAAAATTATGCATTTATTGCTTGCGTGCCAAGTTCTTGTTTAAACGCATGGGCGTGGCTTATCAAGTGATCGATGTAACACATGACTCTGAAAAATTATCAGAGATGCATAGCCGCAGTAAAAGAAGCACAGTACCTCAGATTTTTATCAATGGTAGACATATCGGAGGGTCCGATGATCTGGCCAAGGCAAAGCGAAGTGGAGAACTTAACAGTTACCTGAAAATATAGACAATCGACAAAGACAAACAGTTACAGCAAGACCTTTCATCTCGTCACTCGATTGTCTGGTAACAGCAACCAATCAGATTTTTACCTTATAGCCACACTCTTCTTGTATGGAGTCGGAGACCTCTAAAATGGACTTGCCTTTGAGTCGGCGAATTAAAACATCAAACTCGCCACTACCAAAAACCTGCCTTGTGGCCCTTGTAACCGCTACGTTGGCAGCCTGCGATGGGTCATCCGAGGACGATGTGTCATTCTTCGGCACCGTAGCTTTCAGCAACCAAAATGCTCGTGGAATATTTACTTTACTCGAGACTCCAACTCCGGTCACATCACTGCCATTAGTCTCTGATTTTTTTCAAGATGTGGATACCTGCAAAATTTCTCTGATTGGTCAGGACTCGATCGGTACGGATTCGGAATCCATCACAGTTTCAGCCGGTGAAGTCCTAACTGCCATATCACCTGCAGGTAGCTTTGTAGAATTGAACAGAATCGAAGCGTTGAGTGGATTTGACTACGTATTGGCCGATGGAGCCGACTACTCCGGCATTGTGCCAGTAGGGACGGTAGTCAATATTCCTGGCGATGTGTTTCCAGCTTTCAATGAGATAGATGTACCTGTTGTAGATGAGTTAGCTAACCTTACTCCGAATTCATTGCCGATCTCAGGATCAACCAATTTCAACTGGACCCCACCCGCAGAAAACGTAACCTCGTCTATCCGCTTTAGACTTACAAGCGAACCTTCGCCAATCAACACCTTTATTACCGTGGTGGATTGTAATGTGATAGACGACGGCAGTTTTACCTTTCCCGCAGATACCCAGGCAGTGCTAGGCCCGGATTTCGAGGCAGTTGTTGTGTCAGTAAGTCGTACTGGTCTGAATTTAGTCACTCAAGGTAACGCTGCGCTACTTGTCTTCACATTACCTGATACTGTTACTTTCGGCATTGGATTTGGCGCATTGGACACTGCCCGATGAAATTCGGGCCAACGTTCACCGGATTGAAACACGAGTGTTTGACTAACGAACGACCTTTCACATTACAACATTAAGCAATAACCGCTTGCCATAGGCAAAGCGAGGGACTTGATCATCACCCGAAAATATAGGCAATGACCGATGAAAACCCGTTATTTTGAAAACCTCGACCCTTTCACTTAATTGATAGAACCTCATAAAAAATCATCAATTAAACCAATGGCAATCCATTAGCCAATTTGCAATTTCCATCAAGACGATCACATAATAGCCACTCTCTTCTTGAATGTAACTGGAGTGCTTCTAGATGTATTTGCCACTGAAACGGCCAACCAAAACGTCAATCACGCCACTGTACAAAACCTGCCTCGCTGCCTTGATAGCCGCTTCACTGACAGCCTGTGGAGGCGGGTCCTCTGGTAGCGACGATGCAGTTGCAAATTTGCCTGAACAGCCGGAAACACCAGACGCACCAGACGCACCAGACGCACCAGACGCACCAGACACACCAGACACACCAGACACACCAGACACACCAGACACACCAACATTCGGTGGGGAAAACGATGGCACCTTGTCATTTATCGG
>CAYULV010000162.1:0-9153 GCA_964445655.1 uncultured Granulosicoccaceae bacterium
GACTCGCCTGTATCGTTGTTTGCTTCAGATCGATCAGTTTTCCGACCATTGGAATCGCGAAGAACAACGGCACCATGATCATGGTTACGAAAAAAAACTCAGTTAGAGCCCCACCGTTTTGTCGTTTCATTACCCGTCGTCCAGTGCCCAAGGAACATGTATTTCGTTTGTGGTGTCTCGGAGCCATTCGCTGACGAGATAATCAGCTTCTTCATATCGCATCTCAAATAGATCAGTGGCATCGTTGACAACGTCCATCAAGCCTCTTATCAAGCGGTCTTCATAGGTTGCGCTTATCTCACTCATTTCTTCAAAGAGGCCGTTAATCTGTTGTTGAATCACATTTTGACGATGATCACTATCACTGAGTCCATTTAGCGTGTCTTGCAGCTCATTGATCTCGTTTCTGATAACGCTAACTTCGGCTTCAATTTCTGCGGTAACTTCGTCGACCAATAGCGGGAATTCATCAAGAACTTCATCGCGAAGATCATTGAATTCCTCGGTCAACTCCTCGGCAGTTTGAGTCGCCTCAGCCAAGGCAATGCCAAACGGACTATTAGCTGCAGTGTCTGTCAGATCACCAAGTTGATTCATGGTTGATTCTTCAAGGCTTGCCAGTTGGTTTTCCGCATTGGCTATTGCGCTATTGATTCCGGCACTCTCAAGAGCATTGGATAACAAATTCTCGAAAGCTGTTTCCAGCACTTCAGTTAGTTGATCTTCGATAATTCCAGTGAAGTTCGCATGCTCGGCTCTGGCATAGGCAGCGATTGTGTCGTCCAGTGAACCAGGATCAAGTGATGCGTAATTTTGCAATGAGAATCCTGTTTCGCCAAATGCTGTGGCAAGTGATCCGATATCGCCATCGTTACCTGAAGAAGTATTTACCGAACCGGATTCAGTAGAGTTCTCATAGGACGACAGTCCACCTGTGGCACCTGAACCCGTGGGAGCAACAGTCCCCGAACCTTGTGGACGCATGGCAGTAGCGAGCAATCGATCAGAAATGGGAACTGCGCTCAAGCGAACATCCCAATACGGGTTATAGCCATTGGCATGCTCATACAGAGGGGCAGTGTTTTTTCGTTCCAGAGGCCTTTTGTAGTAAATCTCAGCGATACTTATTGAAGACATAAGTTTTCCAGGCGCGTCAATCGGCGCATCGAGCACCCCATCTGATACAATTTGGTTGCTGCCTCTAACCTCATCGGAATCGAGGCTGATCTCCACTTTCAATTTCAGAGCGGGCTCATCTTCTTCCAAAGTAGCAGCGCTTAGTGAACGATAGGCGCGAACACCACCGTAGTTACTCAGTGCGGTTAGACTTTCTGTCCGACGCACGGGACTGACAACACCGTTATCTGCCAAGTCTTCGGCACCACGATTCGACCAAAGCATGCGCTCTGGATCATCTTCTATTGTCTGATCCGGTGTGCCTGAGTTGTTAGCGAAGGCAGAGCCCCAACCCACAGGCACTTCATAGCGTCGGCGCCCACGCCAAGTGTAAACTCTGGTATGGAATGACATCGTATCCTTGGCTTTCCATTCCCAGTCGATCTGCCCACCGTTACCCGGCTGCATGATAAGTTCTGTATTACCTTCGCGGTATATGCGATGGTAAGTTGCGAAGGTTGACGGAAACCAGAAGTGAAAGAATTTCCAGTTTCGTTCTCGTGTGAAGTCGCCTCGAGACCGGTTGATCAAATCAAGGCGCTCATTCATCGCGACCTGATCAGACGCTTCGAAGTCATCGGTAAAGTTGCTCCAGCCTTCAAGATTCCCACCCAAACCGAGTACGGTGTATCCAGTCTCAACAGAAAAACGTGGATCCGATTCCTCGGCAATGGTCTTGATGATTTCAGGCGTGGCGGAAAAAGCGCTAACAAACATCGCCTGTTGCGACATTGAAAGCCCATCAAGAATGGGGTCAATGACGATTACCATTCCCTGAGCCAAAGGCCCGAGAACCTGTTCAGCGACTGTCATCGCCTGTTCCAGGGCACTCGCAAAGATATTGGCCACCGGAATAGGCCTGAGAACCGTCGCTATATTTTCTGACGTTATGGCACCGTAACTGGCCCATGACTGAAGAGTCACAGCCTGTGCAATGGATACCTGATTGGCGACCATGGCACGGTTGGTATAAGCCTGATAATTCAGCGCTCTTGCCTGCCACACGCTTCCACTATACGCAGCCGCATCGGCGGCATTAACCAGCTTGGTCTTGTCGGTAGTGACTTTACCGGTATTGAACAATACCAGCGCACCAAATACACCGAAAAGAACTAATGCCAGCCCCAAAGGCAGGGCTTGCCCAGACTCTCGCCGTAACATCATCGCCTCCTTTGCAATGTTCATCCTGGCGGATCAGCCACGATCGGGCTGACCCAGACCAGAAATTTGAACAAAGATTTAGTTACCGTAGTTTTGCAACGTGGTTGCAGCAGCGGCAGCGTCTCTAGCAGCGCCCAATGATTCTGAAACGGTAGTATTGGGATTTTCAACTGTCCCGCCAGTTAGCTCACTACTCAGTGCAACAAAACTTGCCTGTACACTGTCACCAAAAACACCAACGGCTGCAACTGACGCAATCGCGATCAATGCAACAATGATGATGTATTCAGTCATTCCTTGACCACTAATTTTGCGGCATGAAGGTACTGCTATAGAATGGGATTTACTTCTCACTTTCTACTCCTTGTTAATAAAAAAAGGACATCGTGCCCAGAACTCAAGATAACGAAACAATAACGACTTCATACTCTTGAAACTTTCCGTCCACTTAACGGAACTTACAATACGAAATGGTAGTGAACAATATTATCTTCTTCGCTTTGAGTTGCCATTCATGTAATTAAACTTAAATGTGCGCTGGTCGTACCGGTTTCAGTTGCGGTACTTCTCGATTTCAGGAGCGCCAGTCATCAACTCATTCATGGATACAACGCGATACTTATTCGATGGCACAAAGAAGGATTTCTCGTAATGACGAAACTTCAAATCTTCCAGCTGCATGACAACACCATCTACATATTCTGAACGCACGACCAAACCAATGGAATCATCGTAGTGCTGCATGGCTACCGCTTCTTTTGTCTCTAGATAGCAATCCCAAAGGGAAACTTGTCGGCCCCGCCAACGCACATCCATACGCTCGACACCTTCGAGGCTGCTACACGGCACAGTATCGATAAATCCCAGATTAAAGCCATTTTCGATAGCATCCTCGGATTGACTGTCCTCGGACAATTCGACAGGTATTTCGTGAACTACCTTCCGATCAACATGCAAAAACCACATTTGACCAGTAACAAAATTATGATAAACAGCGATTTTCGCGTCATCAACCCGTTGCTCGATACGCATACCGAACGGCGACAGGTGAACCCTCGCACTGGACAATTCAGTGCCCGATTTTTCGTGAAACTCTCGGTAAGTTGCACTTATGCTAGGCAACGGCAGCAGATCAAACTCGTTATCCGTTTCGTTTGACTGACTGACAACGGGGAAGGTAGCAGTACCGCAGACAGCCAGGAGCGCAACGACCTTCAGCGCATTCTTGCTGATCATTCGATTATTCCTAAAATTCATATTCATACAGACTCTTCCCTGTCCAGGCGTCGCGACTACTTTGCGAGCGAACCGAACCGTACCTGAATTTTTATTAGTCGGTCAACGCCAAATATCAAAATTCAGAACTGTATGCCGTAAGTCTATCCAGCGTTAACAAAAAAGATCATTCCCAATAAGCGAACCACGTCATAAAATGATTTTGCTTTGTTAAAAAGGATTTTTACCTCATGCAACTTCTATCAATATCAGGACTTTCGCTTATTACCCTCCTGGGGCAAATATCATCAGAACAACTACAGCTCCCTGAACCCGATGAATCAAGTATCCCTTTCTACATTACTGAGTCATCGAATCCAGACGCGCTTCAAACGCTTGACGGCAGAGACTGGCGACATAACTACGATATGATTCTGACTCGTTCGAATGATGTGATCAGCATTTTCGACGAATTCGGAACACGACACGACTTCGAATTGGATACTGAAACGCTATCAGACAATCGATTTTCTCTGACAGGAAACCACGTAGAAAGTGGTCGCATTGAACTCAATGGCGACACCATACAGTGGTCACGTCCGTCTGGTTTATCAGTGGACTTCTACGGTTCTTTACCGTACCGGATTCATAGAGCGAACAGCCAAACGCTGAATCTTTTTTACGACCAGGGGCGACTGACAAGTGTTAGTGACGAGCACAGTGATTCACTTCTTTTTCACTATACAAACGGCATGCTGGATCGAGTTGAGGCTCTTGAGGCCAGATATTCTTGTGAACAAATCAATCAAGAGATACCTTCATCGTCTCCTCCTTCATCATATACATGCGATCACACGGTTAACCCCGCCCCTGAAAGCACCCAGACACCCAGCTTTACCGGAGCCCTTGCCATTGACCTACGCCCAGCTTCCTGCAATAGCTACTTCGTGGAGTACTTTGGCACGATGCGCGGGCAGGAAATCGAGTATGGCTTAGATACACATGTGCGGTATCAACACTACGTTCCAACAGTAAGATCATTTCCGATTGTCGACCTGATCGGCGAGCACGAACTCTTGACTGTTCGCAGTCGAGATCTTACGAGTGCCAGCTATGATCCGGCAGTCTTTCCCGATGGTCTGTACCGACGGCTGCTGGCTGACGCCGTGGACATTCAAGACAAGTTCATCACCCCTCTACAAACCCACGGTACTTTGGAGACCATCGAACTCGGTGAATCAACTCATATAAATAGCGACATATTAGATCGGCCCATGGTGCTCGAAATCATCATTCGTCATGGTTTCGCCAGCCCGGAGCAGATCGCCCAGATCAATCGCGCGAGGGCTGATATCGAGCAAACGTACGGCATTGAGCTCAGAGTGATCGAGATACCGTGACCCCCAGCGTAAATCACAGGTGATCTGCCGACCAATAACCATCTGTATCTTGCTTTTTAAAGAACTTTCACGTAATTTCCATTTCAGAAGTATCAGCTTCGGGGCGGGGTGTAATTCCCCACCGACGGTAGGGCATCGCGGTATTGCGGTGTCAAGCCCGTGACCCGCAAAGCGCCTCCCGGTGCCGCGCGGTTGATCTGGTCAGAGTCCAGAGCCGACGGTTAAAGTCCGGATGAGAGAAGCGTGATGACTGGTGAGATACTGTGCTCGCACCTGCCCTTCGGGTGGTGCTTGTGCAGGCTCGATTTCCCAGTGCTGTGCCGCCCCGTGTTTCGTTTTTTTATGGGGTCATTTGGTGCAGGCACACGAACCATATATGCAACGCGCTCTGGAGCTAGCCGCTCGGGCCAGCGGCTGCACGTATCCCAATCCTTTGGTCGGCTGTGTCATTGTCAAAGACGGCGAGATTGTGGGCGAAGGTTGGCACCGCGAAGCCGGAGGTGCACACGCCGAGGTTGACGCCTTGTCCAATGCCGGAGATGCAGCTCAAGACGCTACGCTTTATGTCACTCTCGAACCGTGTAACCACACTGGCCGTACCCCACCCTGCACGCATGCGATTGTTAAGGCCGGTATTCGACATGTTGTTTTTGCCACAACCGATACCAATCCATCAGCTGGAGGTGGCGCAGCCTATCTGGCCCATCAGGGCATTGACATAACCGCCGGTGTACTTGAAGACGATGCACTCTATCTCAACCGCTTCTTCTTTCATCATGTAAAGACAGGACAACCCTTTGTTGTCGCAAAAACCGCGACGAGTCTGGATGGGCGAATAGCTACGCACACGGGGCATAGCCAATGGATCACGGGGCCAGAAGCCAGACAGCGAGGTCATGAACTTCGCCAGGCCGTCGACGTCATCATGGTCGGCGCGGATACAGTGATACAAGATGACCCTGCCCTGACGGTTCGTTTGGATTCGCTCGAACAGAATACTCATCATCCGCAGCCAGTGATCTTTGACAGCCATGGGCGTGTTCCTCTGACTCAGCAATTACTGAACGGATCCTTGCCAACGACCACAATCGTCGTGACAACGCAGCGTATGAGTCATGAACATCGCACCGCGCTCGAATCACTCGGCAACCGAGTACTGCTTATGCCAGACGATAATTCCGGCACGCGACCTGATCCACAGTCAGTACTGAAACTGCTTGGCGACGAAGGCGTGCAATCAGTTCTTATAGAAGGTGGCCCTTCCTTGCAAGGCGCCTTTCTGGATGCCGGGCTGATAAACGAAGTGTGGAGCTTCCTGGCACCGATGCTGATCGGTGGCGCGAGCGCACCAGCCGCATTTTCTGCCAATGGCGCAATCACGCTGGACAAAGCAACTCGTCTCGAACGTTTTCGCAGTGAGTGGCTGGGGCAGGATCTCCTGCTTCGGGCAATGGTTCAACCCTCAACCGACAAGACAAGTCACACACAGGAGGCAGCCTGATGTTCACCGGTATCGTCGAAGAAATGGGTCACGTTCGTGCCTGCCGACAACAAGGTGATCACTTTGTGTTGTCCATTGATGCCAATGTGGTGCTACAAGGGACTCAACTTGGTGACAGCATTGCCGTTAATGGTGTTTGCCTGACAGTCACCGAACTGGACGCCAAGGGTTTTGTCACAGGTCTCGCACCAGAGACGCGCAAACGAACCAATCTCGATACATTGAACAATGGTACCGCCGTGAACCTCGAACGTTCAGTCACCCCGACGACGCGCATGGGGGGGCATTTTGTACAAGGGCATGTCGACGCCACCGGAACCATAAGAGCTTTCAGAAAAGATCAGGATGCACTCTGGGTAACCATCGGCGCGCCGCCAGAGGTCATGAAATATGTTGTCGAGAAAGGCTATATCACACTTGATGGGACGAGCCTGACAGTCGTCGATGTCGGGGACGATTTTTTTTCCGTCACGCTTGTTGCCTATACCCAAGCCCACATCATCTTGCCGAGTAAAACCGTCGGTGACAGGATCAACATCGAAGTAGACGTACTGGGTAAATATGTCGAGCGCATTCTGCGATACAACCCTGAACATCAACACAGTCATACCGATAGTTCGGCCGCACCACTGACTCGCGACTTTTTAAAAGAAAATGGCTATGAATAGTTCTGTTCTATCGTCCGTTGATTCCGCTATCGCGGCCATCAAGGCTGGCAAGATGGTCATTGTCGTCGATGATGAAGATCGTGAAAACGAAGGCGACCTTGTCATGGCAGCGGACTTTGCAACGCCTGCCGCCATCAACTTCATGGCAACGCACGGTCGTGGACTTATATGCTTGTCGATGCAAGGCTCGATGCTTGATCGCTTGAAAATCCCGATGATGGTGCCGGACACTCAGAACAACAGCGGTTTTGGCACCGGGTTTACCGTGTCAGTCGAGGCCGTTGACGGCGTCACCACAGGAATCTCAGCAGAAGACCGAGCACATACGATCAAAACCATGATTGATCCCGCGACGACTGTCAATAACATCGCCATGCCTGGGCACATCTTCCCCATCCGTGCGAAGGACGGTGGTGTTTTCGAGCGTCGCGGACAAACAGAAGCCAGTGTCGACCTGTCAAGACTTGCAGGCCTGACGCCCGCTGGCGTTATTTGCGAAGTCATGCGCGAGGATGGAACCATGATGCGTCTGAGCGAACTTGACGGGTTCGCAAAACAACACGACATGCCGATTATTTCGGTTGAGCAACTGGTTGAATATCGACAACAACTTGAAGCTGATAATGTGGAACATTCCGTCAGTGCTGTCGAATCAGATTCTGCTATTGTCGTTGAGGTCGGACGCAGCATACTCCCGACTGAAAACGGCAGCTTTGATGTGGTGGTCTTTCGAGATCGTCAAGGTCTTGAACACAGTGTGCTGTTCAAAGGTGAGCTTGATAACGACACCGACGCCCCACTCGTTCGCTTGCACTCGGAATGCTTGACCGGGGATGCGTTTGGGTCTTTGCGCTGCGATTGCGGCCCTCAGCTAAAAGCGAGTATGCAAATGGTATCCAGCGCCGGATACGGTGCCATTTTATACCTGCGACAGGAAGGACGTGGCATTGGCCTTGGAAACAAGATTCGCGCATATGCCTTGCAGGATCAAGGACGGGATACGGTGGATGCCAATCATGAACTGGGCTTCCCCGCCGATGCACGCACTTACGATGTCGCCGCATCGATGCTACGTTCACTCGGGATCAAGCGCCTGCGTTTACTTAGCAACAACCCCGACAAACACGAATCACTAAAAGCACTGGGCATTACGGTGGACGAAGCCGTGCCGTTGATCATTCCGGCGCAGGAACACAATGCAGAATATCTGAAGACCAAATCGGAACGCATGGGACATCAACTCGATACCGATGCCTCCGCTTCAACAACACCCATGGGCTTTGGCACTACCAACATGTCCCAAACCATCAATTTTTAAAGAAAACCATTATGAGCAAGACGATTGAAGGCAAACTGATCGGCACCAACCTCAAGGTCGGCATTGTCGCCACTCGCTGGAATGATTTCATGGGAAGCCGGCTGCTCGAAGGGGCTAAAGATGCGCTGCTCAGACACGATGTTGCAGAAGACAACATAACCGTTGCGATTGTCCCTGGCTGCTACGAGATTCCACTGGCGGCTCGCAAGATGGCAGAAAGCGGCAACTACGACTGCCTGGTTTGTCTTGGTGTTTTGATCAAGGGCGGCACCATTCATTTTGAATTGATCGCTGGCGAAGCAAGCAAGGGAATCGCCAATACATCGTGGATCACGGGCGTGCCCGCGGCATTTGGGGTTATCACGACCGATACCATCGAGCAAGCCATCGAACGATCCGGCAGCAAGGCGGGTAACAAGGGCGAAGAAGCTGCCCTGGCTGCTATTGAAATGGCAAATTTGATGAAATTACTCTAGCGGAAGACCACCTTTCCACTGTTTTTCAAAACCGACTTCACCTTGGGCAGAGCTTACGAAAATCACGTTGCATGAAACCGTTTGCGATAATCCAGTGGCGATACTTTTAGCGCCCTGACAAAGGCTCTCCTCATGCGCTCATCATCACCAAAACCACAACGGATGGCGATGGTTTTGAGCGTCGAAGAACTTTTTTCCAACAATTGACAAGCCGCCTCTACTCGCATCGCTTCCACTG
>CAYULV010000163.1:0-9005 GCA_964445655.1 uncultured Granulosicoccaceae bacterium
TAGTTACGCTGGCATTGGCGTTTGAAACAGCTCATTGCCCCATTGGATAATGGGCCGGCGAAAATTCCCTCTTACCTCAACGGCTGCGCAACCTGCTCTGTGGGCTCTGGGTGGTTGTTCTTTCGGGCACAAGCTCAGCGGAGTGTCTCGGCGATGCAGCGAGATGTGCTAGAACAATCCAACACATCTCGCTGATCATAAGAGGTTAACGCTTTATGGCGTTTGTACCGCGGTACTTGTGGAACCTCTGACAATACCTAAGCTATCCGTAAAGGTAATGAAGATTCGGTTGTTGGCGGGGTCGTTCGCAATACTTGACGTCGCCTCAACGAACACTGCAAACGATGCAGTCGTATCGGCTGGGTAAGTTAAACTGCTCGTCGCGGTGGGTGGAGCGATGCACCCATCTGCATCAGTCTGACAAATACTAAGATTCAATGGCAATCCTTGCTCATTGTCGCCCAGGCTTACTGTGATATCCCCAGTAGCGCCAACATTTGCAGAGCCCACAGCAAATAGTGCAGTACTGTCCACGCTTGCCGCTAAGTCGATTACTGTGGTTAGAGCAATTACATCTGGAATAGGATCATCATCCGCTGACACCAACAAAGAATTCACACCAATGGTGCTTACAGCTGGATCAGTATTTGCGCAATCATAGATAAAGGGGACATTTGTTGGTGCAAAAGCTGAATTTGGCGTAAGTGCGATCAGAAAGCTCTGTGTTTCTCCTGCAGGAATTACAACAGGTGTGTTTGGGCTACCTGTCAACTCATTGGTAGCGGGATCAGTAGTTTGAAAACTGAATGCCGCATCAACAGTTGTTCCTACACTCGCAGTGAAGGAATCAATCGCAATCACATAGGGCGGGTTAACAGGACTGGCTGGGCCTGCGTTGTCAAACCCGATGCTACCAATCAATTGACCCGCAAAATCTGCACTGCTGATAACGGTTGCAACGGCGCCCGATGCTTCTGTGTTTTCTGTCTGTATGACGGGCACTGAACCCAATAAGGTCACATCATCTTCTGCAAATACGTTGATTGTGCCCTGCGCGCCATTCGCACGATTCGCTGCAAAGAACGATATTTCCGACACACCTTGGTTAAAGTCGATTAGACCTGTCGCATCGCCTGTTGAAGCCGCAGTGTTTCCGCTGGTGCCGGTGAAGCCAGTGCCACCATTTACAAATAGATATCCAGCTGGGCCACTATTATAAGATGGACCATCAAACATCTGTTGTTGCTGGCCACCACTAAATGTTGCTGTGAGACTTCCATCACTAAGGGTTACAGGGGCTGTATCTCCCGTTATGAACCCATCAGTTGTGTTAAAACTGGTGTTGATGCTTGGGTTGGTTGAAATCGTGCACCCGACCGCATCGTTTGCACTAGCATTGACTATGCTGGCAAAAGCAGTGGCAGGAACACCTACTTGTACTGAGCGACTCGCTGGTAGAACGGCTGAAAAAATTGGGTCTGCAACGGCATCTACCACTGCAGCGGCTCTCGCAGTGAAGGAATCAATCGCAATCACATAAGGCGAGTTGGGAGGATCGGCTGGTCCTGCATTGTCAAACCCGATACTTCCAATCAACTGACCTGCAAAATCTGCACTGCTGATCACGGTTGCAATAGCGCCCGATGCTTCTGTGTTTTCGGATTGTATGACAGGCACTGAACCCAAAAGGGTCACATCATCCTCTGCAAAGATATTGATTGTACCTTCTGGGCCATTCGCGCGATTCGCTGCAAAGAACGATATTTCCGATACACCCTGGTTGAAGTCAATTAGACCCGCCGCATCGCCTGTTGAAGCCGCAGTATTTCCGCTCGTGCCGGTAAAGCCAGTGCCGCCATTTACAAACAAATAGGCAGCTGGACCGCTATTATAAGATGGGCCATCAAACATCTGTTGTTGTTGGCCACCACTAAATGTTGCTGTGAAACTCCCATCGTTGAGGATAACAGGGGCTGTACCGCCGGTAGCAAATCCATCAGCTAGATCGAAGCTTGTGCTGATAGTGGGAGCAGCGGTAGCCGTAAATGAGTCAATCGCAATCACATAAGGAGGGTTCGGAGGGCTGGCTGGGCCTGCATTGTCAAACGCGATACTGCCAATCAATTGACCCGCAAAATCTGCGCTGCTGATAACAGTTGCGACGGCGCCCGATGCTGCTGTGTTTTCCGTCTGTGTGACAGGCACCGTACCTAATAGAGTCAGATCATCTTCCGCAAATACATTGATCCTACCCTGCGCGCCATTCGCACGATTCGCTGCAAAGAACGATATTTCCGACACACCCTGGTTAAAGTCGACTTGACCCGTCGCATCACCTGTTGAAGCTGCGGTATTTCCACTTGTGCCGGTAAAGCCAGTACCACCATTTACGAATAGATAGGCTGCTGGACCGCTGTTGTAAGATGGGCCATCAAACATTTGTTGTTGCTGACCGCCACTAAATGTGGCCGTGAAACTTCCATCGCTAAGGATCACAGGGGCTGTATCGCCCGTAATGAACCCATCTGTTGTATCAAAACTGGTGTTGATGCTAGCTGCATTGACCTGGGTAGCGAAAAAGCTACCCAAAATCATAAGCAGCGGACTAATTAGTGCAGGTTTCATGAATACCCCTCGCGTTTATTTGGATTGTTGCGAAGTGTATGAGGCTCTAGAGGTTGAATAGGTTCAAAAAAAGATCAAAAACGCCATTTTTGGCTCATTATCACTATCGGTCAGCCGAGGGCGATGGTGGAGCAGCTATTTCGATGCGCTTCCGGCTCTCTGATTTCCGCGATAACACAACGCTCTGCCGCATACATAGTGGACATTGTGTGATGTCGATTTCAGGGCTTAGATTTAACGTCCGATCACCTGTTGCAACCTGGCCGCCAGCGCGTCTTAGTCCTACAAGACGCCCACTTTCTGCGTTGTGTTGCTGTGACTACCAATTCGCCATGCACCGGGGTTCGGTGAATTTTACGATCGTGGTTCCAGCCGTGACCCAGAAGTCACCATAGCGTCAGATCAGTGGGTCGCTCTGTCGAATTCGAATGGAGTAAAAGAGTGTCGGGAATTCTCAGGCCGTACCAATCTGCAATCAAGGCGTTATCGTCACTTAGCTTTGCCTTGTAGCGATAGCACGTCTCCGAAATCCGGAAGGCGACGCACGCCAATCGAATCGATACGCCGCGCTCAGATACTGCCTGCTGTGCCATCTCTTTGCGTCGAGACGGCTTCACCACTTTTTTTCTAGCGCCTCAGACACGATCTCCGCCTTCAGCTTTTCTTCGGCGTACATCTTCTTCAGCCTGGCGTTCTCTTCCTCGAGCTCTTTAAGGCGCTTCATGCTCGATGCGTCCATGCCGCCGTACTTCGACCGCCAGTTGTAGAACGTGGCGTTGCTGATGTTGTGCTTTCGGCACAGCTCTGCGACTGGAACACCGGCCTCAGCCTCCTTAAGTACCTGAAAGATCTCGCTTTCTGTGTGTCTGCTCTTCTTCATCCGTAGATTCTCCTAATGTGGAAAAGTCTACTTCGAAACCCCGTTAATTTGCGGGGGGATTACATGGCGCCTGATGCCAAGAGGAACCCGATACAGCCTCGTCGGCTATCCTGTGCACGTGTGCCTGGCAAATTGGTAGTTAGATGACTGCCATGGTATGGAATAATTCGTAGCAATTTTGGCGCCAAGCATAATTATCGATTTGCGCATGCATCTGTGGAGCGTGGCTGAAAACTGAGTGGGTGTTTGCTTTGACAAAGCTTCGCAAGTTCGATCGTCAGCGGTAGCTTTGGAAAAGCGGGTCATTATCTGTGTTCAAAGTCTCGGGTGGATCGGTGCCCTAGATTACTTGCCTGAACTTCTTGCACGCAGTGTACTCAGTGAATAGGAAGAATAACCTGCGTTTTCCTCGATTGTACGGAGTACTGGGTTAAGCGCTTGGGAAGTTGGCGTTGGAGAGTGGGTATCAAAAACTATGGCGTGGTTGATTTACTGTCGGTTGGGTTGGGCTCGCCGTTAGGGGTCTGGAACTCGACAACCGGCGTATAGATGGTTGAATCACTTGATCTTGACCGAACCAGTTCTACAACTACGCCATCGGTTTCAATCGCCGTACTTAGAAAGTTCTCGGTCGACGAATAGGAAAAGAAGGCTCCGCCTAGCAGGGCGAGACCACCCAATGAGAAGCCACCCGTTATTAGGGCAAGTGATTTCATAATTCCCTCGTTTGGGGCGCTACGGTGTCGTAAGTAGATGCGTTGAGTTTAGAGAGAATAACCCGATTTTTCCTCGATTGCTCTGAGTAGAGGATTCAGTATTTATTCGAACAGCGGGTGCTGGTAGACCGCTCACAATTTATGTTGGAACCGATCATACAGCTGTGGTCCCAATGCGCCCAACTTAAGTAAGAGACGAGTTGGCGTGAGGAAATGTGGCATCCCTTAAGAGTAGGTGATACCCAAGAATTAGTTAAACAGCAAAGTGGTGGGTCTAAGGTTGGTGTAGAAGCCGACATCCGTACCGAGACTATTTGCAAACTATTGATCTCTATAGCTATGTCTATGTGCGGCCGGTGATTTGGCCATCTGATCTAGGGCCAATTTGAGCAGGTGATGCCGCCGTAATTATCTGCTGCGCAAGGACTTGCTTGTTGGGTTGAACCCTTTTCCTACTTTTTCACGCATAAATGAACATCCAAAGGCAATTTTCATGAGGCCACCCATGCACGAAGTACGGCATTCAGCTGGAAGTCGCGATTTATTCAAACGGATGATTGCGAGCGCCCTAGCAGCACTGACTGTATGGATGAGCCCTGTGGTCTGGGCGGAAACTTTGGTTGTGGCTTCTATTTTACCAAATAGCCGTTCAGTCGAATTAGGAACGCCAGCAACCCTGTTTGCCAGCGTGTTGAATGCCGGTTCCATGGAGGCGATGGACTGCGGTGTTTCACTACCGCCAGAGATGACTGCGCTCGGCGCGACATTCAGTTTCCAAACGACGGATCCTGCAACCAATAGCCCTGTCGGCGCGGTTAACCAGCCTGTGAACATTTTGCCCGGAGCTGTGCAAACCTTTGTTTTGCGGATGGAACCCTCGCAGGAGGTCGCCGCAGTAGAAATCACCCCACTGTTTCAATGTGAAAACGCGTCTCCTGCCGGCACCATTTTAGGGGTGAATACGTTTACCTTTGCAGCGAGCTCAACTCCAGTACCTGATGTCGTTGCCCTCGCTGCAACGCCCACAAGCGATGGCATCGTCAATATCCCCTCCGCAACTGGAATTAATGCCTTTTCCGTGGCCAGTATAAATCTCGGTATTGAAGGCATGATTAGCGCCACCGCTGAGCTAAGCACGCCGGGGCTCCCTGTCTCGATCACGGCGTGCGAAACAGACCCGGCAACAGCTGAGTGCATCAACCCTACCAGCCCGACTCCTGATCCCATCGATACTACGATCGCGGGCATGGCGACACCAACGTTCAGTTTTTTCGTAACGGGTTCGGGCGATGTGCCGTTCGACCCGGCGACCAACCGGGCCGTGGTGCGCTTTACTGATCAGGTAGGCGAAATACGCGGGGCAACCAGCGTTGCGCTAAGAACCACTCTAGCCGTACCACGTTTGGACGAGAGTTTTGCAACGGGCGGGTTTGTCGAATTTGATGCATCCACCAGCGATGATGATTCTAATCGCCAATCCACGATGGACAGCATTGTCTTGGCCAACGGACAGATTCTGCTGGTTGGCACCCAAGACGGAGCAACATTTAGCGATGACTTAACACTGCGGCGAATAAACGTCGACGGGACCATAGATAACAGTTTCGGTGACGAGGGATTGGTAATCGTCAGCACTAGCGAACTCATGCCAACCGGGATCCGGTTCGGATTTTTCATACGAGTGGTCGAATTGGCCGACGGTCAACTCATGGTATTGACCGATGCCGATGATGATCTCTTGTTCTTGCGATTCACCGCCGATGGTCTACTGGACACCTCTTTCGGGAACGCGGGCGTAAGTACATTAGACATTTCTGGTCAAGAAGATGGTCTAAGAGACGCTGTCTCGATGACCGATGGCGGTATCGTGGTTGTCGGAGCAATCGACAATCCAGCTTCATCCTCGGCGAGCGATCCTTTTGTCCTGCGTCTAAACGCGGACGGAATTTTAGACCCAACATTTGGCACGAATGGGGTCAGTATTGTTAGTGCTCTCGGTCCAGATGTTCTCTCAAACAGCTTCGATGCAGTGACACAGACTGCGGACGGTAGGATCGTTGCAGTGGGTGTTGCTCGAAACTCAACAGCATTCGATATAGGGGACGACTTGCTTTTGGCAAGATTTATGGAAAATGGCTCGCCAGATGGGTCTTTTGGCGACGCAGGGCTAGCTGTTTTGGATACTGGATCAAGTGGTGAAGTACTGATCGGAGTGGATACAAATTCGGCAGGCGATGTATTTGCAACCGGCGAACGCAACAATGATCAGATTCTTCTTAAACTATTAGAAAACGGCACGCTGGACACCAGTTTTGGAACACAAGGTTTCGTATTTTTGGATCTGCCAGACGATCAGGGTAATGAGGTATCTAACTCTGGAGAGGTAGTTATTGTTCAGCCTAACAACACCCTATTGGCAATCGGTAGTTTTGCCAATAGCGGCTGTCGTCGGTTTGTAGTGACGAGCTTCACTGAGAATGGCGCTTTGGTGCCAAACTTCGGAGATGCTGGCATTTTTTCCTTCGACTTTGATGAGCAAGATGATCTCTGCGACAGCTTCGAAACTGCCGTTCAGGACGAGCAAGGCCGTCTTATCACAGCGACTAGTGCGAACACCGAACTTTCCTCCGACACGAACGTGCGGGTGAGTCGATTCATAGTGCGGTAAGTGTATTTAGTAGGGGCGGGCATCCACAGATGTTGCTGCGCAAGGAACCGATTTCGTGATGGATACGGTTCTAATGGTTGTTGTTTTAAATCCAGAGGATTGAATTAGATTGTGCGAATAAAAGTCCTTGAAAATACCCGCGATCAACTCAACGTTCGGATGGTGCCAATAGGTGTGCCCATTGTCCTCGCCTTTGGTGGACTGTTAGTTCAGTGAATTGTAAGAATAACCTGCGTTTTCCTCGATTGTACGGAGTACTGGGTTAAGCGCTTGGGAAGTTGGCGTTGGAGAGTGGGTATCAAAAACTATGGCGTGGTTGATTTACTGTCGGTTGGGTTGGTTGTTCTCGCACAGCCTGTCGGGTGCAAGGGGAGGGCCCATGTTTCGACGCGCAGAATCGACTGTGGTCGCGGGCGTTTCAGCGCTCGGCGAACAGGTCGTTGGGATCTCGGTGGGGCAGGGCGCACCTTGGTGACAGACGAAAGGGCTCGGCGTTGGATGTGGTCGAGTATCTTGGTGATGAGTGCCGGCTGTGTGATGTCGATTTCAAAGGCGCGTTTTAGTGGTTCGTCATACAGTAACGATATCCGATCTCAGGATCTCAACCTTTACGGCCTCAATACTAGTTTGTTCAACCCCTTCGCGGATATGTTCTGCCAGCTTTCGCGTCGTATCTGTACCACTGAAATAGACTATGGCTACTTTTTGTGCAGTTGATGCTGATTCTTTGACAGTTGTTCCGCAGGGGCAAGCCCGTACACTTGAGATTAGTGGTTTAAGGATGGGCACTTCAAATCAAATCAAACGATGGACTAGAGCACACGTAAAACACCTGTTAGCACTCATCGACGTTAGCCAGAATCACCGCAAGATCGCAGCAAAGTAGGTGCTAGATACTTACTCTCGGACTTCGTACACTGAATCAAACATCAAGAGTCACAAGATTTCATGACGTCGATTCGACCGTCTGCCAGACTATTCATCAAGCGATTCTACTGGTGTCTAAAGGATGTCTGGGCGGTTCTAAGAATCGCTCGTGGTCACAAAAGGTTCCCACTCACGAAGCGCATTTGGATCAGCGTTTATTGGAAAGACGTAGAGGCCGGCAAAGGAGTCGCAATTGCCTTGAAGTTCTGCGGACTGCCAGCCGTGCGTTTTGATTGCTTCGGAGAGCGTGGCCACTTTCACGTGCTGCCCAACTTTTTGCATCGTCATAGTTTTTCAAGTGCCGGGATACCAAACCAAATCGATCAATCATTCAAAACGCTTCGGGAAGACTTTAGACAGTACGCCGACTCACAAAACCTAGTTACATACCCTGTCGCCGAGCTTGACGGAGAGCACTTGGGAATAGTGCTCAATATTGGTCGCTAGATGGTCTACCAAATAATCGCAAGAGAAAGAGCGCATAGATTCATCGCATCCAGGTCAGTTCTGCTAGGCGTACTACATTGACCGGAGAAGCAATCTGGGTGCTCTGTGCGGCCGACGAAGCTTACGCAAAACCGATGACCGCAATGTTGCGTTCGGCACAGGATAATTTATCTGGCAACCACTTTCTCCAGGTTGTGGTGCTAGACGCCGGTATTCACGCTAATACCTGGACCATGATCGAGCGTAGCTTCCGTGGAGAGTCGATTAAACTGCACCGAGTTGTACCCGAAACCCTGGAAATCGATGGCCTACCAAGTGCACAAGATGGCTCCCTTGCGCCCTACTACCGACTGTTTGCCGGGCTTCTAACCCCCGAACACATCAACAAAATCATCTATCTGGATTCGGATCTCATAGTTCGTTCAGATCTAACCGAACTCTGGCATCAGCCGTTAGATCAATACTATTGTCTGGCTGCACAAGATATTGCTTGCCCTTATGTCGACGCATCAATAGCCAAAGTGAATTACACCAAGGCTAAACCTTACATCACTGACACCAAACCGATTCGAAACTGGGAAGCGCTCGGACTTGACCCAACCGCGCACTACTTTAATAGCGGTGTAATGGTGATCAACCTAAAGCTCTGGCGCGATACCTGCGTTCATGAAAAGCTATTGCGTTGTCTTCGACAGAATCAGTCTTTCGTTAGATACTGGGATCAATACGCGCTCAACGTTGT
>CAYULV010000164.1:0-8980 GCA_964445655.1 uncultured Granulosicoccaceae bacterium
CCATGGTATTCATCACCCACGATTTTCTCGAGGCAATCAAGATGGGTGATCACATCATGATCATGCGCGACGGTGAGATTGCACAAGTCGGTACCCCCGAGGATATTGTGGCAAATCCGGTGGACCAGTACGTTGCCGATTTCGCTGAGGATGTGCCTCGTTACAAGGTGTTGTCTGCAGGCAAGGTCATGCGTCCGCTTGATGGCTCTACCGCAGGATCGACAGCGCCCAGTGTCTCGTTTAACGCCAAGATTGACAGCATGATTGATCTTGTTGCCGACACCGACCAGGCCATTGAGGTTGTGGATGAACACGGTATCGCACAGGGCTTAATTGATCGCTCTATTGTGATGAAGGCAATGAACGCTAACTGAAACCTTTTGACACTGACGTTCAAGCAGTCCATCCGCAACAGCCAAGTAAACCGGTCAGGGCTGACTTTTGGTATGATTCTCGGGTTTGAGTCATTGAAATACTGTTCAAGGAGTCGCCTGTATGTCTGAAGTCATTGAGCCGGAATCCGGATCCTCAGTCGATGCGATAGAAAATCACTATGGCACGGGTAACGATTACTTCGCGCTCTGGCTGGGCAGTACAATGGCTTACTCCTGCGCGCTATGGGATGACGCCGATCCTGATCAATCGCTCGACGATGCGCAATTGGCCAAGATCATTCACCACTGCGATGAATCGCATGCGCGCAATGCCGAACGTGTGCTGGACATCGGCTGTGGATGGGGTGGTGTTATGCAGCACCTGGTTGACCATTACAATGTAAAGTCAGTTACCGGCTTGACCTTGAGCGAGAGCCAGAAAGAATGGGTCAATAATGGTCCTGAGAAGCGTATCGAGTCGCGGCTGGAGAGTTGGAAAGATCACAAGCCCGATGCGCCGTATGATGCCATCATATCTATCGGTGCATTCGAGCACTTTGCGAAGCTCGGCATGTCGAGCGAAGAAAAAGTCGCTGCCTATCGTGAGTTTTTTCTCAAATGCCATTCCTGGCTCGGCTCCAGAGGCTGGATGTCCTTGCAAACCGTGGCCTATGGAAATTCCCTGACCGAAGATTTTGATCAGTTTATTTCGAGCGAAATATTTCAGGAAACCGACACACCAAAATTACACGAAATAGCCGCCGGTTGTGAGCGACTGTTCGAGGTGGTACGCCTGAGAAACGACCGTGATCATTATCGGCGTACCTTGCGAATGTGGTACACCAAGCTCAAGGCCCGCCGTGAAGAAGCGGTACGCATGAAGGGCGAGGCGGAGGTCAAACGGTTCGAGCGCTATTTGCGATTGATGGCCTATATGTTCGAGGTCGGTGGCCTGGATTTACACCGAATCACGCTACGCAAGATTGATCAGCCCAAGCAGAGCTGATCAAGCATCGCCGAAGTCGGTCACGTCTCGAGCGATTCGAGAGCGGCGGCTGCGGCGACTATTTTAGCTGGGCTGATGTCAATGCTCTGGTGAAAATTCAGAGCATCATTTCGATAGAGATTTCTACAATAGAAATGGCGTTTCTTGCCACTGGTCGTGCGCGGGATTTCTCTGGCACGACTGAACAGTAATCGATTCACCGGATGGCCTTCTTGCGGAAAGCGGGCCAGCAATTCGGTTGCTTCATCGTCGCTTAAGGTGTCGTGGCGTTCAACCAATACGACGATTTCACTATCCGGGTCATGAATATCGGTTTCAAACACCGCGATATGTTCATGTGATGTGTCGAGCAAGTCTGCAATCGTTTGTTCGACAGCACTGACCAGATAGTTTTCACCGTTGCGAATGATGATATTTTTGATTCGTTCGATAATGTAGAGCTCACCTTCGAACATGACACCCATATCACCGGTGTGCATACGCCCATGCTCGAACGCTTCAACTAACCGGTTTTTATCACCAACGTAGCCTAATGCGACAGAAGGGCCTTTGAGCACAATTTCACCTGCCGTACTTTCATGGGCAATGCTGTCGCCATTTTCATCGACAAGATCGACTTGCATGCCATCGATCGGTGCGCCTGCCGTACTGACGACAATGCCGGCTTGTGGCTGAAATTCTCGAAGTGCATTCGCGTCATACGGAATCTGACGCGATACGTTAACCGCTTTGCCCATACCCATAGCGTCGGCCTCAAGACAAATAAATTTGGCAGGTTTGGCTGGCAAGGATATGGACGTAATGATTGTTGATTCGGCCAGACCGTATGCCGGTCGAATTTTGCTTTCATCGATACCAGCATCGCGAAATTTATCGACAAATGACTGAATGGTGGACACCCTTATTGGTTCGGCACCTATGAACAGGTGTTTGACGCAATGAAGATCCAGTGTATTGGTGTCTTTTTCCGAGATCAGACGTGCGCAGTAGTCATAACCAAAGTTAGGGGCCGTGGCAATGGTGCAGCGGTTGTCGCTCATACCTTTTAGCCAAAGTGCTGGTCGCTTGACAAACTGGACGGGGGTCATCAGAAACAGCGGGTATCGATTACAAAAACTGAACAGGACGGCGCCAACCAGCCCCATATCATGAAACAGCGGCAGCCAACTGATCATGCGTTCGTTTTCAGACATCGATACAGCTGCCTTGATGCCCTTTACATTGGAAAGCACGTTGCCATGTGAAATGACGACCGCTTTGTGATCACCGGTTGATGAGCTGGTGGTCTGGAGAAAGGCGACATCATTAATGCCTGGCGCTGTGTCAGTGGCTGGGGAGTTCTGAACGTCCCAGCTGGATTCATCCAGCGAATCTGGAACGCGAATGACTGCAACTGAGACTGGAATATCGCTATGGAATTTTTCCTCGAGACCGTCTTCGAGTACCAGCGCAGTCGGCAACTGGAATCGGGTGCTCCAGTGATTTATACGCTGAGTCAATGCATCGTGACTGCCAAGCGCTTTGGGCATCGGAAAGATCATGGGATAGATGCCGGCTGATATCGCGCCATAGAAGGCGACCAGAGTCGCGTACGGCGAATGGCAGGCAATCATGCAAACGGATTGCGGTTGTTGGCCTTGGTCGATCAAGCGTTGACCAAAGGCAAACGCCTGGCGCACCAGCGTTGCATAACTTACCGCAACAAAGCTTCTGGATTTTGTGTCCCAGCAGGAAAGGTTTAATTCTGATTCTGGCCGGTTGACATGATCAAGCATTACCTCCAGTACTGTCGCAGGAGAAGGATTCGGCATACCTGAGGTGTTCACGCTGCGGAGGCTCCGGAATCGTTGAGTACGCGGGGAAAGTACGCCCCAAAGAGGCAGACCGGGTTGGTTTTGTCGCTTATGGGAGTCAGAATTTGTCGCAGACTATGCATGCGAGCATAGAAAATAAGCTTGAATTTCCAAAGCGACGTCAAAAGCTCTAGACAAGCTGCCCTTATGCGGCGGCTTTTGCCTTGACCATACTGATCATATCGGCAACCGTGGCGATGCTTGCAGACTCGCTATCGGTCAGTTCAAAGCCGAAGTGTTCTTCAATTTCCAAAACCAGATTAATGCGTGCGAAGGAGTCCAGCCCGCTGGCTTCGAGATTCAGTGAAGGCTCAAGCTTGTCGAGCTTCAACTTGGTATTCTCCGTCACAATTGTCTGTAACTGATCAAGGATTTTTTGGTCGTCCGCCACAATCGATCTACCTGATTAAAACTGCCTAAAACATGATTGTAGCAGCTTATTTTTTGACGGCCAATACGCAAATAACTACGTGCATATGGCTAAGCGAAACAGCTGACGTCAAGTGCTTGAGGAAAGACTGGGGGGCCTCCGAATAAGCGTGTCCGATATATCGCTCGATCTGTTGCTCGCTGGCGTCGACTACTGTTTTATATAGCAGGTTCAAGATGCGCCCAGATCATCCGCCTAGGTTTCGTACAGCGCAGATTTGGGTAGTCCGGGTTGTGTTTTGAAGCGTCGATGAATCCACATGTACTGATCTGGCGCTACCGAAATGGCGGTTTCGATCTGCCGATTCACGCGTGTCGCATCGGCCAGTTCATCATCACTGGGAAAGTTGTCAATCGGCGGCAGAAACTTTACGCAATACCCTGTGTTGTCACTTTTTCGATAGTTGCCCATCATGATCACCGGCGCATCGGAAATTTTTGCAAGCGTTGCCGTCGTCGTCAGTGTCGCTGCGGGATGAGCGAAAAACGGGGCGAATACGGCGTTATTGATGCCGTGATCCTGATCAGGTGCGTACCAGACAATTTGCTTGGCGCGAACGGTCTTGATGACTTGCCTGACGTTCTTGCTGTTGATGCAGCTGGTAACGTGACGGGCTCTACCACGCAGCATCCAGGCATTGAAAAGCGCATTTTTCTGCTCTTTGTAGACGACATGTAATTGGGGCTGATCGCCAATGTATTTTCTAACCAGTGCCGCACCGAGTTCGGTTGTGGAAAAATGCGCACCCATCAGTATCACGCCTTTACCTTCTGCGAGCGCCTTATCCAGATGCTCAGTGCCGTCGAAGCTCACGTTGTCCAGGATGCCGTCGTCCTTACCCCACCAACTGATTGCAATTTCAAGAAAGGAAATGAAAAAGCTCTCGAAAGTCCGTCTTACCAATGCCTCACGTTCAGCTGCGGGCATGTCTGGAAAGCAAAGCGAGACATTGACACTGGCAACCTTGCGTCGCGAACGGTAAAGGGGGTAGGCAATACGACCTAACGCCCGAAAGATGTGCAGTTTTGCCGAGTAGGGTAGAAGCTTGTGCATGAGCCACAAGAGACGCAACAACAGACCCGTAACATAATATTTTGGGTGAGAGAAATTACTGGCCATAGATACGTTTTGTTAATTACCCGGTCTCAACGCAGTACTGTTTCTTACAGGACCGTTTCTCGTAGGGCCACGGAACAGCCCTCGCTCGAGTGTTTCTCCGAAAGCATAGCAGCCAGATTGTCAGGCCGTCCAAAAAATGACAGCCGACCGTATGATAGACAAGGCACCGAACAGTAGTACGAAATATTCAGAACAATTCGCTGCGGTTTAATTGGTGATGATTTCAGGTCCCATAACTTGCGTTGGCAGCCAGGTGGATAGAGGCGGATAGTAGGTCACCAGTATCAAGAAAATAAACAAAATGGCTACAAAGGGGAGTGCCGCCTTAACCACATTGAGAATGGATAACTTGGCTACACCAGCGGTGACAAACAGATTAAGCCCCACGGGTGGTGTAATCATGCCGATTTCCATGTTGACGACCATGATTATGCCGAGGTGAATCGGATCAATACCCAGTTCAATCGCTATCGGAAATACCAGAGGGGCTACGATAATAAGCAAGCCCGATGGCTCCATGAACTGACCACCGATCAGTAACAGAACATTTACCACTACCAAAAACATGATCGGCCCAAGTCCGGCGGCCAGCATAGCCTCGGCGATTGCCTGCGGAATTTGTTCGTCAGTCAACACATGTTTCAATATCAGCGCATTGGCAATGATAAACATCAACATGACGATCAAGCGACCCGATTCGTAAAGTACTTTGCGAGTATCTTTGTGTAGCCAGACTGTCAGGAGGCTGTGCGGATTTCTCAAAAATGACTTTGATTCACTATCGGATATGTGCAGCGGTCCCATATCACGATAGACAAAATTGGCGATAAAAAATGCGTACATGGCAGCGACAGCTGCAGCTTCAGTGGGTGTGAACTGTCCACTGTAGATACCGCCCAGAATAATCACTATCAAGAGCAGACCCCACAGTGCATCCAATGCAGAAATACCTACTTCCCGCCAGCCTTTCCAGGCTTGCTTGGGTAAATCCTTGACGCGTGCCATGATGTAAATGCCGATCATCAGCATGATGCCTGCGACCAGCCCCGGGAAGACGCCGGCAAGAAACATCCGTCCTACCGATACATCGGTAGCGGCGGCATAGACCACCATAACAATGGATGGGGGAATCAAAATTCCCAATGTTCCGGCACTGCATATGACGCCTGCGGCAAATTCTTTCGTATAGCCCACCTGTCTCATTCCTGCGATGACAATCGTGCCTATCGCGACTACGGTTGCAGGCGATGACCCAGACAAGGCCGCGAACATCATGCAGGCAAAAACCGATGCGATTGCCAAACCACCTCTGACGTGGCCCACTACGGCGATCGCGAATCGAATGATGCGTTTCGCCACCCCACCGGTGGACATGAACCCTGACGCAAGAACAAAAAACGGAATCGCAAGCAGGGTGTAGTGGCCGGTGAACGCGCTCATCAAGGTTTGAGCGACTGATGCCAGAGACGCTTCGGAAAACAGCAAAAGAAAACCAATACTGGAAACACCCAGAGATACCGCTATCGGGACTCCGATCAGCATCAAGCCGATAATGACAACAAATAATAGTAGTGCTTCCATTACCGTTAATCTCTCTTATCGATGATCAGATCGTCGACGTCCCGTGGTTCGGGATCGACACTATCGCCAACTTCATGACTCTCGATAATGAGCTCTTGCTCTTCCTTCCAGACACGCCAACCTGCTTGTACAAATCGAATGGTTAGCAGTAATGAACTGATAGGTAATACAAGATAGGGAATAAATCTGGGCATCTTTTCATACAACTCACCCTCATTTAGCCAATGAGCGAAAAATTGCAAAAACTCCGGCATGGGAACATCATTCACTTCGTAAAAGGCACGCTTGGTTGCGAACGCCCACCAATAATCCCAGCTGCCTTTAAGGAGTAACAGGCTGAAAACTATACAAACACCAACCGCAATGAGCGTGACGGTTTTACGCCGCTCTTTCGGTAGCAATTGCAAAACAAAATCAACACCTATATGAAACGTGTGTTTGACAGCATAGGAGGCACCCAATAACACCATCCAGGCGAAGAGAAACACGGTTGCCTCAAGTGCCCACAATATATTGCTATTCATCAAACGAGCAATAACATTGGCAAAGGTGATTAATGTCATTGCACCCAGAAAAAACGCGATTAGCGTCTCTTCAATTCGATCACCTATGGATGATTCGCCTTTTCGTAGGGATGACATGGCAATTTTTCCTCAGGCTCAACGAAAGCGTGCCCTGACGGGCACGCCTAAATCAACAGTAAAAACAAGCAAAAGGAATTTAGCTTTCGTTTATTTTCTGAGCAGCATCAATCGCATCCTGGCCGACATCACCTTCAAATTTTTCCCATACAGGTTTCAATGCTTTCACCCACGCAGCTCGTTGCTCGGCGCTCAAGGTACGAACTTCCCCTCCAGCCGCTATGACAGACGCCTTGGCGCTTTCATTGACGGCGAAAGCCTCAGCGTTACGTAGCTCGGTAACTTCCTTTAATATCGTCGTTAATTGGTCGCGTACCGCGCTATCCAATCCTTGCCACCATTCATCCGAGGTGACTACCAGGTAGTCAATGATGCCGTGATTTGATTCTGTTGTGCCGTTTTGTACTTCAAAGAATTTTTTGCCGAATACGTTTGACCAGGTATTCTCCTGCCCATCAACAACACCTGTTTGCAGAGCGCCGTAGACTTCACTAAATGCCATTTTTTGAGGGCTTGCACCAAGGGCTTCAAACTGCGCTACCAAAACGTCAGAAGGCTGTACACGAAATTTCAAGCCGTTTGCGTCTGATGGCAATAAAAGTGGCTTGTTGGCCGATATTTGCTTCATGCCGTTGTGCCAGAATTCGAGGCCTTGCAAACCACGCCTTTTCATTGAATCCTTCATGGCCTGTCCAGCTTCAGAGTTCTGAAATCGATCGACCGCCTCAATATCCTTGAACATGAAAGGCAAATCGAATATTCGAAACTTCTTGGTGAATTTTTCGAATTTTGAAAGCGACGGTGCGGCCATCTGCACATCGCCATTGAGCATCGCTTCCAATACCTTGTCATCGTCATACAGCGTGGAATTAGGAAATACTTCCATGCAGGCAACGCCATTCATTTCGTCGTTGACCCGTTGCTCAAGTAGGGTAGCTGCGATGCCCTTCGGGTGCTTGTCGGTGTTGGTCACGTGACTGAATTTGATAACGATCTCACCGCTATCGCAGTTGGCCAATGCACCACCGGAAAAACCGGCGAGTAACATCGCTGTTGTCAGAACGCTAGTACGCAATTTCATATTATTTCCTCAGTGTGGTCCAGAGCATAGAGCGTGCAGCCTCTCCCATGCTCACTTGGTTTCTGCATGGCCGAGTATTTTCAGCCATGCATTTTTTTATAATCGTAGGCTGATGTTGGTTGAATCAGGCAATACATTATCTTGTGCCTGTCGACGCCAGTAGCCGTCCGAAAAAGAAGTATATCAATACCAGTTTCAGTGATATATCGCCAGTTTATTTCCCAGTTTACTTCAAGGATTATCGCTTGAGACAGTACCGCTGAATGCCATTGACCACGAGCCGGTCAAGGCTAACTTAGTGCCCTCTTCAGGAGAGCCGGCCTCCATTTGTACTTTTGATGGCGTGATTCTTGTCAAAAATCTGCCTAAGTTGGCTTAGTTCGTACAATGGAAAAGTCTGTGGCGATACTTGAGGACATTTTTGAATTGCCCGCGAATACGCGAGTGGCTACTTTTTCTGTGAGAGGCGTTTTCGATGTACGTATCATGTAATATAATGCATTAAAAAGTTGACTCACCGCTGATCTCAATCGTTATCGGGTCTTCTGTTGCACAGGTTCCGATTGCTCGCGAAATGCTCGTTTTTCGACATTTTTTTTTCACAAGTTAACTAGAAGCTGATTAGAGCCTAAAAAATCACGTGTGCAGAGTTTTCGTTTGCGCGACGGCTCGGGTATTTCTAATCCTCCTCGACTAATTGACCATGCGAATTTTGCGGTCTATTTTCTTTAAGTAGTCTCGGTGTGGGCCTTGAGCATCTTTCTAAAACGTTATGTGTTTCACGTCCTGACTTCGATCGGAAACCTGAACTTTTGCCAGTCAGGTAAGTCCCAGAGCAATATAACGATATTGAAAAACTGATAGCGAGAAATCGTTCCGGGCTTTGAACCGAAAG
>CAYULV010000165.1:0-2050 GCA_964445655.1 uncultured Granulosicoccaceae bacterium
CACTGCTACCTCGCGAAGGCAAACCCGCCTCAGTTAACGCCCACCTGACTTTCTCGAGAAACGTATTGTCAAAACAATACGTTTTATAAAACTCCAGCACATTTTCTATCGTCACACTGGGGTACAACTTTTCAAGTATTTTTCTTTCTGCAATTGCTTCTTGCTTTCGACCCAGATGAGGGAGCGTGTAAGCCAACTGCAGATGGCTTAACCAGTTGCGTTCGTTGTAGGATTTTCTGAAACCACTTAGTGCTTTTTCGTAGTTTCCTCTGGCATAGTGACGCTTAGCCTCCGCAAAAAGCCACCAACGCTTATAAAACCTGGGTTCTATTTCCAATGCTTTTTGAACCATCTGCACGCCTTCGTCCCAGTCACCGTTGTAGGCAAGCCAGCTTCCGAAGGCACCCAACAAAGAAGGGTCAGACGGATTTATCTGTAACCCTCTATCGACGACCGTCCGTAATTTGTCGACCTGACAGCTTGCTGCGTAGGCCTGCGACATACCCCAGTACACTGACGTGTCTGTCCCATCGGAAAGCTGCTCGGCCGTGTTGGCGGCGTCAATTGCCAGCTGAACAAGGTGAGTCCTGTCACCGAGGTTGGTTCGTGCCGGTTCTGGTAGCGCACTTGACCAAGCATACTGACGCGCGTAAATAGTGCTTTGCAGACCCCATGCACGGGCGTTCTCGGGCTCACGTTTTAATAGTGCCGCAAGACATTGCGTCGCGCGCTGTGTTATGGGGTCAAGCTCTCCTGAACAATTCGTGCAGCCGTAGCCATAAGCAAAACATTCATTGTTGGTGAGATCACTGACCGGTTTATCTTTACTCGAGTTAAGCAAGTGCCTCGCAACCGCACCGCCACCTGGTGAGGCAATCATTCCCGCAATGCGAGATGCAAGCGATTCTGTAGCTTCGTCGATATTGTTTGCGCCTACACGACGGGTTGCTTGTAGTTTCTCTGCAAACAGCAGTTCATCGCTAGCAGTGTTATCGAGCTCAAGTGAAACAGAGTTGTCGGCACCGGTATCACTGAGCTTCAATCTTAAATCCGCGCTTTTACCATTGACTATCGATACGGATCTATAACGGCTTAATGCTACCCGTGTACTACCAGCAACTGACTTGATAAATTCGGATGCCGAATCATCTACGATGACACTAATCGTTAGTGGAGCTGATTTAGGCAACGATTGAACTATTGCTGCTGTATTGGTTTTACTTTCATCCGATTTCAGCATCATCGCGTTAACACCGAATGCTACAACTAAAGCAGCAATACCAAACATGACATTTCTGCTCGAGAATGAGCCGATAGTTGAAAGTGAAGGATTTGCTGCGCTTTGCTGATCTCCGGGCTGATCTCCGGGCTGATCCACGTTGGATGTACTGGAGACCAGCATATAACCACGACGTGGCAAAGTCTTTAGAATCTGTCGATCCTGATCGCCAAGCGCTTTGCGAATTTCAGATATGCACTGATTGAGCGAATCGTCGGTGACGATCAGGTCTTTCCAGACTTTATTTTGGATATCATCACGAGACAATACTGTGTCCGGATTGTCCGCCAGGTAACTGAATACTTCAACACTCTGACGGCGCAATCCTGCTGATTCACCATCCGTGTATAAAACATCTTTCTTTGTTTCAGAATAAAAACAATTCCCAAAAATTAGATCACTCATGATTGTCTTCCCGTACCTGATCATCAGCATTTACGACTTAATCACGCTAGCACAGCGTCTTCGGGAAGGTCAACTCACCGCTGCGGCATCTCTACCAGAAACTCCAAACAACAGCTTTCACAAGGCTACAGATGATTTTTTATGGAGTAGCGATATTTAATTCAACTTTGAACTTCCCCTGATTTTTCCAGGGCGACTTAGCACCGGTAAAACTTCCATCGCCTTTCGCATCTTCGTACTTGCCAGATCCACCAGTGATTTCATAAATTCCGGTGAAGCCATTGCTGCCCCATTCACCGCTATATCGGGTGTACAACGCATCTCCGCTCGCGACTGTGTAAATTGAAATGCCGGAATTACTGCCGC
>CAYULV010000165.1:2150-8903 GCA_964445655.1 uncultured Granulosicoccaceae bacterium
ACTGCCGCCACACCAGTGCTTAAGAAAAGTGCTGTCCAAAAAAGACTTACTGATTTGATGGATGTGGATCGTTCGTTAGTATCTCTTCGCTTCATATCATTCTCCTTTTGATTTTCAGTTGATTTGCAAAATATAGCGTTGTTACTACTTTCCAAGTTCGCTTTAACACCGGCTATACATATGTGCCAACACACGACGGTTGGGCAACGGGTCGCTTACGTTCTGCGACTGCAAAAATCTGCCTGCATACAGGTAAGCTTGTAACTCACCCTCATTCTGGCACTCATAGCTGTCGTAATGACCCAGATGATATTGGACGTGGTGAACCAGTTCGTGGAGCAGTCGTTCCTGAAACAACGGGTTGTTAAGGCCCTGCTCCTGGCTCATCGAGGGTTCGGTAAAGCTTCGACCCAGAATGTAGATAGTCCCGTGGGGACTGTCCTCCCATGAATACAGAGCCTGAACCCGCTCATCGATACCGCTGGCAGGCATTCTGCCAGGATACTCTGAGTAATATTCCAGGGTTATTTCTCTCGGACCGAGTTCAACAATGTTTGGAACGGGGACCAGGCTGATATCAAATTCCGTGTTTGCCGATAGCCAGGCCAAAAGCACTAAGACCAGAGATTCCACTAAATGATGCTCCGCTACACCAGGTGCGGCGAAAGTTAGAGGATTGGCTTGGTTTTGTCCTGATAGAAACCTGAATTTTTCCCGATGAATACCTGAAACTATTTGTAATCAATGACTTAAAAACTCTTTGATTGAGTACCTTCAAACCGGCAGGCCATGAACGCCAGCTTTAGACGGTGTTCCATTGCTGTTGCGTGGTCTCCTTGAAGGCAGTTGGGTCAAAGGCTGGTTGGTTCATTAATCTCTCCGTCCGGTAGTGAGTGTGACATCATGGGATTCTCTTCGGATTCCAGGTCGTAGCCGCGCAGGGCGGCCTAACATTGACTTCACCTGTAAGCGTGGGTGGCGCACTTTGTGCGCAATTGAATAAACAGAATTAATTAGTGCTTCTGTGCAAATGTACGCAATGACTTTGTAAAGGCGTCATGATTGTTGGGCCACAAATGATTACCTTCGACGGCCTCAATGCTAGCGTTACTGCCCAAACAACCATCGAATCGGCCATCAACTAAATCAATGAACATAGTGTCTTTACCGAAAACAAAATTTATGGGCACATTAGTCATCGCCATTTTTTCACATGTAATTGGCGCCATCCGCTCCCTGGTCAACCACTTCCACATCCCATTGTAGCTTTCGCTGATTCGTTCTTTTCCAGCGTCGTCGAAGTCATCTATAGATATCTTACCGCTACTGACCGCCTTGAGTAATTCGTTAGCTACAGCGGCAGAATCACCCTCTTTCATCGCGGCACCCATATTTTTAAACTGGCCACCGAAATACTTCTTATCATCCTCCTTTGTTTTTGCGTCGACTTCGAGCACAGCAGTACCCTCAAATAGATAAGCACTGCGAATTGCCTCGGGATAGTCCAACAGTGCCTGATGCAGTACTCTGCTTCCCATTGACGAGCCTGCCGCATGAGCGGGCTGGCCGTTATTGATCGCCTTTATGAAAGCAGCGAGGTCGCTTGCCATTTGGGCAACGCTAGCTTTTGGCGCTGAGTCGTCCCATTCGTTGCTGCCGTAATATCGTTGACTCACCGAAACGACTCGGAAATCCTGGCTTAACGCAGGCATGTGGTTGATCCATGATTTGTAATTGCCTAAAGCTCCATGCAGTAGCACGATTAATGGACCGTCTCCCTGTTCTATGTAGTCCATCTTTATGCCGTTTACTTCAGCCTGTTTAACTTCATTTGCAGACGCGGTTCCTATCGCCAGCATAAATATTATTACGAATAATAATTTCATTTTTTCAACTCTCCTCTATTTACCCAATAGTCTTGAAAACAGACATTCAAATGGCAGATAACTGTTCACCACGTAAATGAACCGGACTTCTGGTGTAGACTACTTAAGGTGGAAATTAATTCTTTGATAAGGTACGGCTATAGGCATGCGGGAGATATTATTTCAACCCACAGCCATTTCTATTTTTACGTTCCTGACATTTGAATTTTAATTTAATGCCTTATCAAATTCAATCTGAAAATCTTCGAAACTGTAACTATTCCCATTAAATACTGTGCTGAATAAGCGTATGTAGCCTGCAATCACGATGGCCTCCTTTAGTTCTGCCTCTGTTGCACCTAACTTTTCCTTCAGTCTGGTGGTATGAGCGTACACGCAATATTCACAAGGAATCTGCGCAGCAACAGCAAGCGCTATCAGTTCTCGTGTTTTGGCATCTATTGCAGCCCCTTCGCCCTTTACTGCTCCCCAGCTTTGCAGAATTTTCATCATGGCGTGCTCTGGAAGAGTGTCCTTCATGAATGGCGGTGGCCCATCCGCGTGTGTAATGCTCATTAATGAAAACGAAATTAAAATCCCTGCGAATATTCCTTTCATCGTGTTTCCTTAAAGTTTGCTGAACAAAAATATACCTTCACCATCAATAAATGCTCCTCTATCATCAGCCATGACCGTCCAAAAAACCTGAATTTTTTCTGAATTATTTACAAAAAAAAGATGAAATCTATTGAGAGAAACCGAAATTCTGCCGTGAAACAAGTAATCTGAACCAAATACCCTACATCGCGATATCCGATCTGATATCGGTTCCCTGGTTCCTTCTGTAATCTCGAATTGAACTGGCTGAATTGTTTTCTGCTTGCAGGATCATTGCTCGCGGCGAGACAACCCCAGAGTTGGATATACCCCTGACCCGGATCTTCACCAAATCAGTACTACGTAGTTTGCTGTTGACAACCAGATTAAAAAGTGTCAGATCTCTGGAATTCTCCGCGAGCTACAATCGAACTCCGATAGCCCGGATTTCTTTGAGATTTAGTGGTAGCTCAGGTTAAATCTAAATTGAGGCAGAGATCCTGAAGAAACTCCGAAAACTCATACCCACATATTGTGGATGTCAGCAGGAGATTTACCGTTGAAGAAATACCTCGATAGCTTCCATACATTGTTTAAAAGCTGGTGTACCTGGAATCAAGGCATGGTTATCACCGCTTAATGGTATAAAACTGCAGTTGGGCAATAGAGAAGCGAGGTGTTGACCATCGGAAAACGGCACCATCAGATCACCGCGGCTATGCATGAGTAAAACGGGACATTTCACTTGCCTGGCAGCCTGTGTAACATTCAGCAGAGCGTCGAATTCCATAAAGTCATGGAGATTCTCTTTAGGAACAGATATGCGTTGGAGTTCATCAAATTCCCGCGCCATCTCCGGCGTAGCGTCCGGTGCAATCCTTAGAAGTGAAATGGCGTCGAAAGGTGGGATCGTCACTGTCCCATCCAATTTCTACCAGTTTGACTCCAGCTTCATAATTCTGCCGATTTCTCTCGTTACCCCCAGCTAAATCGCCTAGTGCATATCCACCGCGACCGATGATCCCACGAACTCGATCAGGGTATTGCGCAGCGAAAGCTACCGCGAATGCAACTCCCTGGGAAACCCCTAGTAAATAAAAGGTGGGAAGTTCTGCAGCATCAGCTACAGCAAGAATATCGGCACACATAGCCTCCATGCTCAAAGGTGGAATAAACCAACTTGACATGCCATTGCCGCGTTGATCATATCGCACTATACGAGCTTGACGACCTAGCTCATCGAAGAATGGACCGTAAAGTTTGTTTCGACGTTCAGCTCCCAGATGTGTTATCCAGTTTGGCGCTTTGAGTATTGGAACGCCTTCCCCGGAGGCTGTCCAGGCGATCCGTGTGCCATCCGCCGAATTAACGAAACGAATAGGTTCCGGCCGGGAAATAGTTAATCGCGCGGAAGTAGTTTGAGTAGATCTTTGTTCGAAAACGTAACCCCTCTTACTTGCCGTTCTGATCCTCACCTCATCAGTTGAATTTATCGCATGTCGAATTTCGGAGATACATTGATAGACTGAATCATCGGTGGCTACCCGGGTACCCCATACTGTTTCGATTATTTCGTTCTTACTAACTATGCGGCCTTCATTTTCGACAAGTACTCTCAATACATCGCTAGTTTGTGGTCTGAGCGGCACAACGCGTCCGTCAGTATAGATCAATGCCTGAAGATCAGAATTAAAATTTACGGTCACGGTTGAAGAAGAATAGTTGTGGTACAAGCATTAGGTTAACCTTAAAAGCTCACCATACTCTACCGTTAATTCAAGTCGCCCAATGAAAGCAGACATACGATTTATTTCGGATAAAGCTGCTATTGAAACAAGTTTGGCTTTAAAATACCTACGCTATTCGTACCAGAAAAGCGTTTGGGAGTAAAGCTGACAATCGTCAGAGCAATACCGGAGGCAATTATTGGCCGATTCTTCCCGTAGGATGAACGGGGAAACTACGCCCTTTCCAGCACATAAATAAGGCTGTTGAATTCTCTGACATTGCACTTAGAAGCCGGTATCGGTTTCTTCTTTTTGTCTATTCGTGCAAGCGCGGATGTGGCGTTATCCGAAGATTAATCCATATTATTATCAATTTTGGTTCTGTTTAGCTTGTCTTTTCGGTTCAGTCGGTAAAAAATAATCCAATATAAATATTGAGTTTAATTATATAAATATCAAAAAAGGACAGGACAGGGAGTAAGTTGGTGATATATCGATTTAACAATATTTCAATAGATACAACTCGCTATATAATTTCGAACGGCGATAAGAAAATATCTGTAGAGCCACTGGTATTTGATCTTCTTTTGTACCTGGTAGAACACAGGGACAGAGTTATTAGCCATGATGAAATATTGGGGGCGTTATGGCAGAAGAAGGTCGTTTCTGATTCTGCGCTTACTGTTCAAATCAAAAAAGCCAGACACTCTATTGGAGATAGTGGCAGAGCCCAGAATTCAATTAAGACAGTACACCGCAGAGGTTATCAGTTCATTGCATCAGTTGAAATTGAAAAAAATGATATTGGTCAAACACCAGACCTTACTAATGAATTCTTACTGCCTGGCCTGCCATCCATTGCAGTACAGAATTTCAAAATTATTGGTGAAACCAAATCGGACACTCCACTGGGTGCTGCTATCACGGAAGAGCTTTTAAGTGGTTTGTCTAAGTACAAAGATATTACAACTATATGTCAGCACTCGACGCAGCTGGCAGCTGAAGAATTCTCGGATCCGAAAAGCATTTCCCGAGAATTGAATGTACGTTATTTGTTAACCGGGTCTGTGCAAATTCTAAAGCCAAAAATTCGCCTCACTGCGACTCTGATTGATGGGGTAACTGGTCATCAAATTTGGTCAGAGATATACAAAGAATTGCTACTGGATTTGTTTGAAATTCAGGATAAATTAACGACACGAATACTGAATGCAATTGTCACTAAAATTGAACGTTACGATCGTAAGCAATCAGCACAAAAACAAACCTCCTCTCTGTCCGCATACGAATACGTATTACTGGGTCGATATTATTTCAAGGATTGGAAGTGCGATTGTGAAAATATGTACAAATCGCGCGAAATGTATGAAAAAGCGATCGCTCTGGATCCCGATTATGCATCTGCATATGCTGGGTTAGCTGCAACTTACTCAAGAGACTATTACATCGCATGTTCGGATAATACCGATGTAGTGACCAGGCGTTGCACTGAATTCGCCAGAAAGGCTATTGAGCTGGACCCGGATAATTATATGGGTCACCACGTTCATTCTTATGTCTGTTGGTTAGTCGAATCTGATTTTGATCGAGCTAAAGCCAGTTTGAACAAAGCGATTAACTTAAACCCGAATTACTATTGGAATTACTGTACAGGTTGCTGGTTTTCCCTTTGCAACGGTGATTATAAGGACAGTTTGTATAGAGCCCGGGAAGCGATTACAAGAAATCCCTTATTACCTGATGAATGTCTGTGTGTTCTTGCATTGACGTTTTACGTCATTGCTGATTATGAAAGCGCAATATTCTATACGTGCCAAATGAATAGTCCAACAGAGGATTGCTATGCACTTCTGGCGGCCAGCTATGCCCAGGTTGATAAACGTAGCGAAGCTATGAACGCAGTAAGTAAATACACAGCTTTCAATAACAGTAAAATGAAATCGATTGATGAATGGTCTGACTACTGGTACGCCTACTATAAATTCAAAAATAAAGCTCCTTTAAAGCACATTATTGAGGGGTTGAAGAAAGCTAACCTGGTTATTTCAGAAGATACCCCGATTGCAGACTAAGCTATTCACGACTGACCAATTCGATCTTCAAAACTGACTTAGTCGTCTATATGTCTGAGAAGTCCGTAGCGAACAGCAATGTCAAGAGGTATATTTTTGATAGCATTTTTACAAGTATCAATTTGTGGTTGTTTTTTATTGCCAATATAGTTGCTGGTAAATTCTGACTTCAAATCATGACTGTGCCGCGTGTGATGTGTGTTTTTACTGCCTGCAAGATATCTCGGTTCGAGGTTATTCTTGCAGCTGTACCAATACAAAAAACTGCTTCCACCTGCCAACATTTCGATCTTCCATAGCTTATAAAGTGGAAGAAAATATAGAACGGAGGTATCGTAAACACTTGAATATCAAACGAATTATTTATGAAGAATATATGAAGAATATATGAAGAACATTGGCTCAGCCTTGCAAGGCTGATTCTGTAGATGGACTAGCCCGGACTATTCACGAAATCGACGGCATCTCACTTGATCTTTGATTCCACAGCAA
>CAYULV010000166.1:0-7181 GCA_964445655.1 uncultured Granulosicoccaceae bacterium
GTCTTACGCAGCGACAGCGCCGGTGTCTTCAAAATAAAACCACGTCATTCACTAGATCTCGCCATCATCGGTTTCTCCGAAGGCATAGATGACAGAGCAGGTTTATTACACAGTTTATTGGTTGGTATTGTCCGCGACAACAAGCACGCACAAATCATCGGACGGGTCGGCGGCGGCTTCAGTGATGAAGAACGCAAAGACTTGCTCGAGACATTGAAGCCGATGGTCGTCGACAGCGACTACGCAGAAGTTAACTCAGATCGGGTTGCCTATCAAATGGTAAACCCCAGTCTTATTGTCGAGATCAGTTGCCTCGAGCTGATCGCCCGTACGCTACATGGCAGCCCTATCGAACGAATGGTCATCAAATGGGATGCATCTAAAAGCCTGTGGCAAGGTGTCAGACGCTTACCTCTGTGTAGCATCCGCTCACCCCAGTTTGAACGCCTGAGAGAGGACAAACAGTTCACCGAAGCCGATGCCGGCCTGCAGCGCATCATGGACATCGTTGACATCCCAAGCGGCAAACGAGGCGCCCTTGATGCACTCGAACTCCCCAAATCAGAAATTCTCAATCGTAGTGTTGCCACCAAAACTCTTAAAGGTGCAACGATGGTGCGAAAACTTCTGATGTGGAAAACCAATAAAGAGGAAGCCTCCAGAGAGTTCCCTGCCTACGTGCTGCACTTGACTGACTACAGCCCAAACCGAAAAGAGCCACTAGCGCATGAAATCTGCGTAAGCGATTCACGTGAGCAAATCGATACGCTGTTCGCCGAATGGAAAGATAAATACTATGTGCGTGGATGGAAGGAACAGTAAGCAATGCGGTTGCTAAGCTGGAACATTCTGCAAGGTGGGGGTAAACGGGCGACAGGAATCGCCGATGCGATCGTTGATATCGCACCTGATATCGTCTGCCTGCAGGAATTTCGCAATGGCAAACAAGCGCATCATATCGTCGACGCACTCGACCGCTTAAGCCTGACTCACCGATTGGTTCCAGATACACAAGCAAGAACCAATGCAGTACTACTCGCATCACGCCATCCCCTGACAGCGACGCCCTTTACTGATGATGCCAGCGATGATATTCAACCGCACCTTGCCATCAGTGCAAACATCAACACACCCGCGTTCGATTTTAAAATCCTCGCCGCTCACCTGCCGCACAAGAAAAAACAAATACCGTATTTCAACACCCTACTCGACAACCCTGGACTGCTGGAAACGCCCGCAATGATTATTGGCGATCTCAATTGCGGCATTCCCTTCGAAGATTCCGATACCAAGACTTTCGCCAACACACACCTGTTTCAATCCCTGCTGCAACAAGGCTGGAACGACGTCTGGCGAGAACAGCATGGGCAACAGGCTCGGGAATTCACCTGGATCAGCCCGCGTGGCAACGGTTATCGATACGACCACTGCCTGTGCAATGCGCAACTGAAACCGTACATATCAACTGTCAACTACGCGCACAATTTGCGCGAATCCCAACTGTCGGATCATTCGGCGCTGGTTATTGATTTCCAAGTTCACTGATAGAACGCTATCTGACAAATGAAAAAGCCCGCTTCGGTATATCGAAGCGGGCTTCTGGTTCGGTTGCCTGTATGGTCGAGTGACCAATGGCGAGACCGGTAGGCCTTACGCGTTCTTACGCTCCTGCGCTTCCTTGATAACCACTTCGGCAACGTTCTTCGGGCAAGGGCTGTAATGACTGAATTCCATGGAGAACTGGCCACGTCCTGATGTCATCGTACGCAGGTCGCCGATATAACCAAACATCTCGGATAGCGGTACATCGGCCTTGATTCGCACACCAGTGGCAGCCGCATCCTGAGATTTGATCATGCCACGACGACGGTTAAGGTCACCGATACAGTCACCGACGTGATCTTCAGGCGTGAATACGTCAACCTTCATCACAGGCTCGATAATTTGCGGACCCGCTTTTGGGATTGACTGACGGTAGGCAGCTTTCGCTGCAATTTCAAACGCCAAGGCGGATGAATCGACCGCATGGAAAGCACCATCATTCAAAGTGACTTTGAAATCGAGCAAAGGATAACCCGCCAATACGCCTTCATCCATAGACTGGGTAAAACCTTTTTCCACCGCAGGCCAGTATTCGCGTGGGACGTTACCGCCAGTGACTTTCGATTCAAATTCGAAACCAGTACCTGGCTCACCTGGCTCGATGATGTAGTCGATACGACCATATTGGCCTGAACCACCCGATTGCTTCTTGTGTGTGTAGGTGTCTTCAATCGGCTGCGTGATTGTTTCGCGGTAAGCCACTTGCGGTTTACCTACTTCAACTTCCACACCGTGCGTACGCTTCAAAATGTCGATTTTGATATCGAGATGCAGCTCACCCATACCCATCAGGATGGTTTCACCGGATTCTTCGTCGGTCATGACACGGAATGATGGATCTTCCGCCACCATTTTGCCGATGGCGACGCCGAGCTTTTCAGTGCCTGCCTTGTCCGTCGGAGATACCGCGATCGAGATGACCGGATCCGGGAAGACCATCGGTTCCAGAGTCGCCGGGTTTTTCGGGTCTGCCAGCGTGTGCCCGGTCTGTACGTTCTTCATGCCGAGAACAGCGACGATATCGCCCGCTTGCGCGCTGTCGAGTTCTTCGCGTGAGTCAGCGTGCATTTCCACGATTCGGCCGATGCGCTCTGTTTTGCCGGTGAAAGTGTTAAGAACTGTGTCGCCCTTGTTCAACACGCCGGAGTAGACGCGAATAAACGTCAGCGCCCCATAACGGTCATCCATGATTTTGAACGCCAGTGCACGTAGGGGTCTGCCTTCATCAACCACAGCGAAATTACCTGTCTCGTTACCTTCGAGATCGACTTCAGGTTGCGGTTTGACTTCTTTCGGATTCGGCAGGTAATCGACAACCGCATCAAGCACTGGCTGAATGCCTTTGTTCTTGAATGCGGATCCACAGAACGTCGGAAACCATTCCAGATCGATGGTGCCCTTGCGGATGCAGGCCTTCAATGTATCGATATCAGGGATTTCACCCTCAAAATATTTTTCCATCGCAGCGTCGTCCATCTCAAGCGCGGACTCGATCAGCTCTTCGCGGTATTGCGCGACATCATCAACCATGTCGGCTGGAACATCCGTGACTTCGAATGCTGCCGGGTCACCCGTGTCGTCCCAGATGTAGGCTTTTTCAGTCAGAAGGTCCACGACACCGACGAAATCGTCTTCCGTGCCAATCGGCAAAGTCATGACCAATGGGCGTGCAGCGAGCACATTTTTTACCTGATCGACAACGCGATAAAAATCAGCGCCCATGCGGTCAAGCTTGTTGACGAAAATGATTCGCGCAACTTCTGAATCATTGGCATACCGCCAGTTGGTCTCGGACTGAGGCTCAACCCCGCCTGAACCACAAAATACGCCCACACCACCGTCAAGTACTTTCAGCGAGCGATACACTTCGATCGTGAAATCGACGTGTCCGGGCGTATCGATGATATTCATGCGATGTCCATCCCATTCACAGCTCGTAGCAGCGGACTGAATGGTAATACCACGTTCCTGTTCCTGATCCATGAAATCGGTAGTGGCTTCACCATCGTGAACCTCACCCGTCTTGTGGATCTTGCCGGTGAGCTTGAGAATTCGCTCAGTGGTCGTGGTCTTGCCAGCATCGACGTGCGCGAAGATGCCGATGTTGCGATACTTGCTAAGGTCAGTCATGTCAGTACTCACGTAGGAACGAGAAAACGGCACAGATCCGGGCAGCGGTGCCGATAAAGACGGCGGGGCTGATCCGGCGCATGTGCCGTTTGCGGTAAACCCGCAATTCTACCCAATTATTGGCCCCAATGGTCACTTAGCAAGACCTATGACAAATCATCTCAAACCAAATGGTGCAAACGGGCCTCCCGATCTCGTCGGGCGTCACGGAAAGTGGTTGCTTATTGGCGCTTGGGTGCTTGTTCTGGCGGTGGCTACTTGGGCGGCCGACCGATGGTTGGATAGTCGAGAAGCTCGACGCTCCACGGCCATACTACTGGGAACTGGCGCCCAGTCCGGGGACGGCGTCAAATTACGCGCTGACCGTTATGGCCATTTCGTCGTGATCGGACAGGTCAATGGCGTCGAAGTGCCGTTTCTTGTCGATACTGGAGCCTCGGGGATCAGCATTCCAGAGGCGATTGCAGAAGAAATTGGGCTGGACCGGGGCATTCCCTACAGCGTTTCGACAGCCAACGGCACGGCAACTGTGTTCGCGACGACCCTGGAGTCCCTGGCCATCGGCCCGCTGAAACAGGGATCGGTTCGGGCTCATATAAATCCGGGTATGACCGACACTGCCCTGCTCGGAATGAGCTTTCTCCGGCACTTCGAACTCGTTCAGCGAGACGGCGAACTCACTATTCGACAACCGTAAACAGACGACAGAAATTCAACCATTCGGGAACCTTCTAGCAAGACCCGGTTCTGAGAGACTAGAATAAACGGTTCTAGAAATAACAATATTGCAAGAATGGGTTGCGTATCGGGCTAGCAGTTCGACACCCACACACTGTAATATTGGTCTAAGGATTCGGCATCGGTCTGTCATGCACATCACTATATTATTGATAATCACATATATCCTCAGCTGCCTGAGGATCCTGACTGCCCCCTGGAAATACTTCCAGCTCAATGCCCGTTACTTTTCGGACGAGCAGGGTATTTTCTCGAAACTCTCCCTGGATCAGCTGATCCCGGATCGGTGGCGTCTTGCCCAGAACATCGATAGCGAGGCACTGGAACCGACCTCCTTTCCTGTTTTCATGAAACCAGAATGGGGGCAGAACGCCCACGGCATTCGCCGTGCGGACAACCTTGACGAGCTAAAGCAGATCCGGGCTGAGCTGAGCGGCAGCAACAAACGCTACCTGATGCAGCAGGCGGCTCCGGGTGCGCGCGAGTTTGAAATATTCAGCATCGATTCCAATCGCGACGACGCCGTGCACGATGTTCTGACGATCACCGAGGCGATCAACAATAGCGAGCACTACCCGATCAACAGCAAATACAACCGCCACACGCGTTACGCTGACGTCACCGATCAATTCTCAGCCGAAGATTGTGCGCAACTGGCCGCCTACCTCAGCGAGATCGGAGAGTTTGGCATCAGTAGAATGAGCGTTCGAGCGGACTCACATGCCTCACTGATCGCTGGCGATTTTCACGTCATCGAAATCAATCTCTTCCTACCCATGCCAATCAACCTGCTTGACAACACGTACAGCTGGCAGGAGAAATGGCGCTTTATCCGTCGCTCGATGATGGCGCTGGCAAAATCAACCAAAATGATCAAGCCGGTTGAACGACCGCAACCGATCTTTACTCGCATGATGACCTACGGCAAACGTAGACGTGCGAAGGTGTCCAAGCCAACCATCGGACAGCGTTACACACAACCCTGATGAAGTCACTCAAGACGATTATCTATAGCTGGATCAGCCAGAGGTTTATGGCTGGGTGCAGTAACTACAACAGCCTGGCAGTGAGAAAAGCCAGTCGCTCGAAGCGCCAAGCGCGTGAAATGTTTGAGCGACACGACATTCCTCATGCAAAAGGTGCCTTGTTTTTCAGCCCTTTCAAAGCCCATCGATTCGCCAAGGAACATGGATTTCCGCTGGTCATCAAGCCTAATGTAAGCGGCTTCTCGCGCGGCAGTCACTTTCCAATCAACAACTTCAAGGAGCTCTGGAAAGCAGCTCTGTGGGTCAAGGTGTGGTGGCCAAGCAGTATTGTCGAGCAATATTTGTTGGGCGCAAACTATCGAGTATTGGCAACGGAAACCGATATGGTTTCGGTCATCAGAAGATATCCGCCATTTATCGATGGCAATGGTAAGGATGCCATCGATAAATTGATTGATGATGAGAATGCACTTCGTGCAGAGATGGGCTTGCATCCGACCATCTACCCGATAACTAAATCTCCTCAGGTCGTGAAATACTTGCAACAACACAATTTGTCGCTTGCATCGGTTCCTGATGATGGAGAACGTGTTTATTTGTTCAATCGGGTTGCACTAGCGCCCGGTGGTGTTGTTGAGATTATTGACCAGGACACGATCCCGGAAGTCAATCGGGACCTGTTCCTTAAAGTAATCAAGGCATTCGACGCGAAGCTGTTTGGCATCGATGTGATTTTCGAAAAGGGCATTGATGTACCTTATACCGACCAAAAATGCATTTTTCTTGAAGTCAACTCTCGACCCTATACGCGTATGCATGATTTTCCGCGTTATGGTGAAAAAGAAGACCTTGCTGATTTTTACAAGGCGATGGACTCTCTAGTGATCGCGGACTCCGATATCTTCTAGTGGGATCTCGTTTTTTCTACGAGTTTCTCGGACTGCACTCCTTCCTGATCGGCTTGCTGCCGTTCTTTTTACCTGTCTATCTCTGGCAACACGGGCTTGGGCTTGTCGGACTCTGTGTACTGCTTGGATTTTCCGGAATCGGATTCTGTCTGGCCTTAAATGCTTGGCAGCAAATGGCCGCACGGGTTTCGGTCGGTCGCCTGGTGGGTTTCAGCTTTGTGTTGGAGCTCTGTCTGATCGGAAGCGTTTATGTCTTTGCCGGCGATACGGTAAGCACTGCAGGGATTGTCACCATTGGTTTGCTCAATGGTTTTTACAATGCGTTTTTCTGGACAACACAAAGGACATTGTTTGCCGGACAGCTGGGCGATAACGATACGGGGAGAAAATTTGGCAACTTCCAGATCTTTGTCACCATCATTCTAAAAATTGGCATTCTGGCTGGCGGCTTCTTGCTCGACCACGGTGGTCTCGTCTGGTTACTGATCTTGTCGGCAATGATCAGTCTGGCCGGCGCCTGGCGCCTGGCGACACATGTGGGGGCTGACAAACGGCTCCCCACTATAGAGACGGTTTCGTTAAGCCATAGCCTCTCATTCCGCGACCAGCGGGGATCTCGCCCGGTGTTTTTGGTTGATGGGATATTTCTCTATTTGGAAAGCCACTTCTGGACGATATCTTTATTTCTCTTCGTGCATGAGGACTTCGCGCGATTGGGCTTGGTCGTGGTTATTCTTGCCTTGGTGTTTTCCGTCCTGTTTTTCCTGATCAAAAATACCATTGACCGGGTGTCAGTCGAGATGGTTTACCGTTGGGC
>CAYULV010000166.1:7281-8877 GCA_964445655.1 uncultured Granulosicoccaceae bacterium
GGATTCGCTTATCTACTGGCAACGATGCTGGCGTTTACGTATTTGCTGTATCGACGAAATTAGTGCTAACCTTGTCTAGAACTTTCGGACGAGAACCATGACCGACATAGTTCACTCCCCCCCTGCTCTACCGGCCACGAGTTTTACTGATGCGGCCGCGGCCGTTGATCAACTAATAGAGCTTTATGAGCGCAATACGACGTTTCTTCGAAACGCCTTTGAGCGCTATCTGAAACAGGATCTTGCGCCGGGCAAGTATCGAACGTTCTATCCCGAGGTGCGTTTCCGAAACAGCACTTATGCGCGTGTGGATTCGCGTTTGTCGTATGGGCATGTCGACCAGCCTGGACTTTATTCGACGACGATCACACACCCTCGATTGTTCAAAAATTATCTGATCCGCCAGCTCGGACTATTGATTGCAAATCATCAGGAGCCTGTCGAGATCGTGGAATCGGATGTACCTGTTCCACTGCACTTTGCCCTGGAAGCCGGCTCACCGCTAGCTGTAAAAACCCCAAAGGCCATAACCACAGCCTTACGTGACAACTTTGATGTGCCGGATATCGCGCACGTCAATGACTATATCGTCAATGGGACTCAGGAAATCGAGGCTGGGCTGCCGATGCCCTTGGCACCATTTCCGGCACAACGGATTGACTATTCCTTGCATCGTCTGGTGCACTATACGGCGACTGATCCCAAGTACTTTCAGAACTACGTACTTTTCACCAACTACCAGTTTTATATCGACGAGTTTTGTCGCCATGCGCGGCAGGTGATGGTCAATAGAAAAGGATCTTACCTCGGCTTTGTCGAACCTGGAAACGTACTGACCGAGGTGGGTGAATCAAAACCTTCGAGTGGAATTGCCCCCAGTCGCAACCCGCAGATGCCGGCTTATCATTTGATCGGACCGGACAATAGCGGAATTACCATGATCAATATTGGCGTCGGGCCTTCAAACGCGAAGACGATTACCGATCATGTAGCGGTGCTCAGACCGCATGCGTGGTTGATGCTTGGTCACTGCGCAGGACTCAGAAACTCTCAAGAGCTGGGTGACTACGTTCTGGCCCACGCTTATGTACGCGAAGACAAGGTTCTCGACAACGACATTCCTGTGTGGGTACCGATTCCCGCTCTTGCTGAGGTACAGGTCGCATTGGAGTCCGCAGTGGCTGAAATTACCGGGCTTGAAGGCTATGAGCTAAAACGCATCATGCGAACCGGCACGGTCGCATCGATCGACAATCGCAATTGGGAACTACAGGATCAACGCGAGCCGGTTCGACGTTTGTCTCAATCGCGGGCTATCGCACTGGATATGGAATCAGCGACGATCGCCGCCAATGGGTTTCGCCTTCGAGTACCGTACGGTACGCTCTTGTGCGTATCGGACAAGCCACTGCAGGGCGAACTTAAACTGCCTGGCATGGCTTCAGATTTTTATCAGAATCAAGTAGCTCAACATCTTGATATCGGCATGCGCGCCATGCAAAAAATGAGTGAGATGAAGTCCGAACGATTGCACTCACGAAAACTGCGGAGCTTTTTTGAGACTGCGTTTCAGTAATCGTCAGACCCAAGCACTAG
>CAYULV010000167.1:0-4717 GCA_964445655.1 uncultured Granulosicoccaceae bacterium
CTGTTCGGGGTTCACTCACGGGGCAAGGTGAATTGAAACGTACGGGATGGGATCCCTTGTTCACCATCAACCATACGCTCGCGATGCTACGGGACAATATCAAGCGACTGACTCGCCGGACGTGGTGTACGACGAAACGGAAAAGTGCTCTGGAGGACGTCATCGCCATCTATGTGCACTTTCACAATAGTCGACTCGTTTCCTGAATTAACTACACAGGGGGTCAATAAATCAGTGCAACAAAAGTAAGAGCTAACATTTGATGCGATAACAACAGCGAAGTGGGCCAGTTAGTTACTGGCGAGCCTTGTCACGCAAGTCGCTCACCGCATTGGCATGACCATCAAAACCCTCATAACGAGCAAAGCGTTCCGTATGCGGTGCCATCTCACGATAGCCACTTAAGGTCATATGCCCGATTGAGGCGGTCTTTATAAAATCATGCACACCGAGCGGCGAATGCGTATGTGCTGCGCCGGAAGTTGGTAGCACGCAATTGGGCCCCATCATGTAATTCGCGATAGAACCTGCTGCATGTTCACCAAGCAGGATTTCGCTGGCGTTACGAATATGCGCCAAATGTTCAAAAGGCTCTTTGGACAAGACCTGGCAGTGCTCGGGCGCATAGTCATTGATAAACGCATAGGCTTCTTGCGCAGAACTGGCTAATACAACACCACCACGTTTGCCGCTCAAAACCGTTGAAGAATATGTCGCCAATGTTTCCGACTGACGATCCCAATACTTCGGAATTGAGGCGATCACCTGTTCGGCAATCTCACGACTCCAGGTAACCAGAAAGGCACTACTGTCGGCACCATGTTCCGATTCGATACACATATCAAGTGCGGCAATCTCAGGATTGGCGGTTGGATCAGCAACTATGATGGTTTCACTGGGACCCGCTGGCATACCGGGATCAATGACACCGGTCAGCAAACGTTTGGCGGCCATCAGATAAGGACTACCCGGTCCGACGATCTTGCGGCAACGCGGAACCGTCTCAGTGCCGTAGGCTGCCGCTGCCACCGCTTGTGCGCCTCCCACCTTATAGACTTGTTCAACACCTGCAATACGCGCGGCAACCAAGGTGGCTGCATCGACTTTTCCATCCTTGCCAGCTGGCGTCAAGATGATGGCCTGTGGTACACCGGCCACGCGAGCCGGTATCGCCGTCATCAAGGTCACGACCGGAAACGACCCCTTGCCACGCGGTGAATAACAGGCGACTGAATCGATCGGCGTTGCACGTTCGCCAACAACGACGCCAGGACGAATTTCCTTCATCCACATCTCGGTCGGCACCTGAGCTTCATGATAACGACGAATATTGTCAGCCGAATATTCAAGCGTCTCGATCATCGAAGGGTCCAAGGCATCGTAGGCCTTATCAAAATCAGCTGAAGTGGCCGCAATGGCATCAGCGTCAAGCGATGTTGCGCCATCGAACTCGCGACCAAATCGGGCCAAGGCGGTATCACCCTCTTTCCGCACTGCTGCGATGATCGGCTCTACTGCCTTGATAAAGGATTCGAGGTCATCTTCGGCACGCAGTAGCAGCTCACTGCGAGCCGCATCGCTCATCGATGCCAGCTCATGCAGGGAGATGGCCGGGTAGTTTCGTTCGGACATGATCAATAAACAGAGAAGATTCACAACAGTATACCGCCCCGCCGTGACGCCGGTGCTACCATCGGCCCATGCAGCAGACAAGCAACGAACACACAACGAGTTACTACGCCGCCAGTGCCAATGCGCGCAGTGAGGCACCGCCGCTGGGTGAGGATATCGACGCAGACATATGCGTTGTTGGTGGCGGGTTCAGTGGCCTGTCCACCGCTTTGCATCTGGCGCAGAATGGGCACGCTGTCACACTCATCGAAGGTGCACGGATCGGCTGGGGTGCATCCGGGCGAAATGGTGGTCAGATCGTCAATGGGCTGAATGCGAGCCTGGACACCATCGGCAAGCGCTACGGAGAATCCACCGCCGAGTTTGTCGGCACACTGGTACAGGAAGGCGCCGATATCATTCGCGATTTCGTCTCACGCTACAACATTGCCTGCGATCTCAAACAACGCAATATCTATGTCGGTTTCAATGCTCGCCATATGCGTGGCCTTGCAGAAAAGCAGGCCCTCTGGCGACGCTATGGCATGGATGATCACGAACTGCTGGATCGTGATGCCTTGCGCGAACACGTCGGCTCGGAACGCTATTGCGGCGGAATGATTGATCACTCTGGCGGGCATATGCATCCTTTGAACCTGGCTTTAGGTGAAGCGCACGCCTTGGAACAACTCGGTGGCAAGATTTACGAACAAAGTCGCGTCACCCATATTGACAACCTTGAGAGCAATCCGCTCGTGCATACCGAGAGTGGACGCGTGCAATGTAAAACCCTGGTTCTGTGCGGCAATGCCTATCTTGGCAAGTCCGTCCCCTTGCTTGAACCGCGAGTCATGCCGGTATCAACGCAAGTCATGGCAACCACACCATTGGATGATGATCTCGCTGCGCGACTACTACCGACTGACGCTTGCGTTGAAGATGTCCGTTACATACTTGACTACTACCGTCTCTCTGCTGACAAGCGGCTATTGTTTGGTGGCGGTACCGTCTATGGTGGCACTGACCCGAGCGATATCGAAGCCAAGCTCAGGCCGAACATGGAAAAAGTTTTTCCCGAGCTTAAAGGTGTCAAAGTCGAACATGCCTGGAGTGGTAATTTCGCCTTGTCGTTCACACGGGTCCCACAACTCGGACAACTCGGACCCAACACCTACCATGCCATGGGCTACAGTGGCCATGGTGTGACGGGGTCTCATCTTTTTGGTCGACTGGTCGCTGAAGCTATAGAGGGCAATACCACCAGATTTGATCGATTCGCCAAACTTCCCTGGTACCCATTCCCAGGCGGGCAACGATTTCGAGCACCTTATTCCACTGTGGGTTCATGGTGGTACGCAATGCGTGACAAAATAGGCGTATAAGGTAGAGAACATGACAACACAACGTAAACGTCTCGGCATCCTGCAAGCCGGACACGCGCCAGAAGAACTGATCGGCAAATTTCCAGACTATGAAGGCATGTTTCCGCGCCTGCTTGGCGAGTCATCCTTCGACTATCGGAACTGGCCAGTCGTTGACAATGTATTCCCCGACTCCATCGATGAAGCTGATGCCTGGTTGATTACCGGTTCACGCCACGGCGTTTACGAAGATCACGCATGGATTCCCCCGCTTGAGAATCTGATCCGCGAAATATTCAAAGCCAATCAACCCATCGTCGGCGTGTGCTTTGGTCATCAGATCATCGCCCAGGCCCTTGGCGGCAAGGTTGAGAAATTCGACGGTGGTTGGGCGGTAGGTCATGTTGACTATGAAGTGGACGCGAATGTCTTTACCGGCAAGCATGTCAACTCACAAGGTAAGAATACCGATTCACTGGGTCTGATGGCCTACCATCAGGATCAAGTTATCGAACCACCAGCGACGGCAGAGACAATCGGTTCCAATGCGTTTTGCCGTCATGCCGTACTGGTGTATGGCGACAATGCGTTCACGATGCAACCACACCCCGAATTTGACGGCGACTTTGTTGATGGACTGCTGGAGACTCGCGGAAAGCTGCTACCACCGGAGATTCGTGAACAAGCAGCTCAGGGTCTCGATCAACCGATCGCACAGGACGGTGTTGCCGAGACACTTCGTCAGTTCCTTAACGGACAATGGACGCGAACAGGATAAACAACATGGCACGGCACATAGACAATGACAAGTGGATGAGTAATCTTCCACAGGCCTTTCACGAATGGCTCAATGGACGACGTGTCGATGACGTCGAATGTATTGTTGCAGATATCGCTGGCACCTCGCGTGGCAAGGCCATGCCAGCGAGAAAATTCTCACGTGGTGAGCCGATGTTCTTGCCAACATCGATTTTCTATCAAACCATCAACGGTGAGTATGTTGATCTGGAAGACATGCCTGATCAATGGACCGAGTCAGACCTCATTCTGGTACCTGACTACAGTGCGGCAACCGCAGTGCCGTGGTCAGACGATGTCACGCTGCAAGTCGTACATGATGTGCAAAATCAGGACGGATCACCCGTATCGATCGCGCCACGCAACGTACTTAAAGCAATCATGGCAGCCTATGAATCTCATGGTTGGCGACCAGTGGTCGCCCCTGAACTTGAGTTCTATCTGACCAAGCCCAACATAGATCCGAACAACCCGGTAGAGCCGCCTATCGGCCGGACCGGCCGTCAAGGTATAGCTCGGCAGGCTTACAGCATGTCAGCTGTCGAAGAATACGGCACGGTGATCGATGATATATATGATTTTGCCGAAGCACAGGGATTCGAGATCGATACGATCATCCAGGAAAGTGGCGCCGGACAAATCGAAATCAATCTCAAGCATGGTGACCCGATTGCACTCGCCGACCAGGTGTTTTTCTACAAACGTTTGATACGAGAAGCCGCATTGAAAAACGGCTGCTTTGCCACGTTCATGGCCAAGCCAATGCAACATCAGCCCGGTAGCGCGATGCATATCCATCAAAGCGTTGTGTCCACTCGCGATGGTAAAAACATTTTCAATACGGATGATGACAAGCCCAGTGACCTGTTTTATGGTTTTCTTGGCGGTCAACAAACTTACTTGCCACAGGTGCTTTGCATTCTCGCACCCTATGTCAATTCATACCG
>CAYULV010000167.1:4817-8848 GCA_964445655.1 uncultured Granulosicoccaceae bacterium
AAACTTACTTGCCACAGGTGCTTTGCATTCTCGCACCCTATGTCAATTCATACCGTCGATTCATCAAAGACGATGCCGCGCCCATCAATCTTGAATGGGGCAATGACAATCGAACAACCGGCTTACGCGTACCTGTCTCTGCACCGATCAGTCGACGAATAGAGAATCGCGTGGTGGGCATGGACTGCAACCCCTATCTGGCCATCGCCGCAAGCCTTGCCTGCGGTTTGATCGGTATGTTGAACAAGGCCGAGCCGCGCAAAGCTGAAACCGGTGATGCCTACGATCTGCCTCACGAACTACCGCGTGACCTGTTACACGCGCTGGATCTGTTCACATCCAGTGAGGAAATCACTGCAACCCTGGGGCAAGAATTCTGCACGCTTTACAGCGCAATCAAACGTCAGGAATCAGAAGCCTTTCTACAAATCATCAGCCCATGGGAACGCGAGCATTTATTGCTGAACGTTTAAAGTTAAATGTTGACGGTTAAACGTTTAAACCAGTCCCACCGCCCGACGCCCTTCTTCGGTCTTCAATGAAAAATCGGTACCGTCGTGCTCACGGGCAGCATCAGTTGTAAGCCAGATAATCGCCTCAGCCACCCACTCCGGGCTGATGTGATTTGACCAATCAAGTTGACTCACCGGATTGACACCAGAGTCCTTGATGGCATGTTGCATGTCGGTCGCAACCGTGCCCGGTGATAGCCCAACGACATGCACACCCTTGTCATGCCATTCCTTGTGCCCACATTTGGTCAATGACAATACGGCGGCCTTTGAGGCGCAATAATGGCTCCAGCCTTCAAGAGCGCCGGTAGCCGCACCGGATGAAATATTGATGATGACACCACCGCCATTAACAAGGTGCTCATAGCCATAACGCATGACGTTGTATACACCTTTGGTATTGATATCCATGACCCGGCCCCAATCCTCGGCAGATGAATCTTCGATGCGCGCGATGGGCTCTATGGTGCCGGCATTGTTAACGCAGAAATCCAAAGACCCAAACGCAGTTACACCTTTGGAAATCGCACCGCTTACCGATGCATGATCGGACACGTCGCATGCTATCGCTAATGCCGACTCTCCTATGTCATCTGCGATACGTTCAATATCAGCCTTAGTGCGAGCCGTGAGTATCACATTGGCCCCGTAACTTGCCATTTTTCGCGCCGTCGCTTCACCGATGCCGCGGCTGGCACCGGTAATGAACGCCGTCTTGCCTGAAAGATCGATCATCGCCACCCCATATACTCGACAGAAAGGATTCATGATAACCCGGCGAGTTTTTGTTTTTCACACCTAGTTTTCACACACAAGCGTCGCTACAAGCAGGATAATGTCTTCGATGAGACTACTCTACGCCAACGATCAAGCCGGTAAACACGCCCCATCCTGGTACCACGACACCTGCGACATCCCGGCCCGCTCACGACTGGAACGCCACCTCGATGTCGATGTTGTGATCGTTGGTGCCGGTTTTACCGGATTGTCCGCAGCACGCGAGATCGCCCGCCGCGGTATGAGCGTGGTTGTCCTGGACGCACACCGGGTTGGATGGGGTGCATCGGGCCGGAACGGAGGGCAACTCGGTAGCGGCTACAACATGTCACAACCTGAGCTTGAATCCCTGCTCGGGCGAGACCATGCCCATCGCTTATGGGACTTGAGCGAAGCGGCAAAAGCGGAAGTGCATGAGATCGCATCAGAAGCCAACGTTGATATCGAATACCAGAGCGGCATCATCCAGGCAGTTCATCGCAAACGCTACCTCAGTCATGTTCATGCCTACGCAAAAACACTCAAGCGAGACTATGGCTATGATGCGATCGAACCCTTGAACCGCGCGCAATGCCAGGCACTGGTCAGCTCAGATGATTATGTAGGCGGCACAATCGATCACGGCGCCGGTCATGTGCATCCCTTGAAGCTTTGTCAGGCGCTTGCACAACTATGTGAAAAGCATGGGGCCATCATTCACGAACAAAGCGAAGTCATCCGGATTGACAAGCTGTCTGACACATCAGGCACGCCTTCAAGTCCTGGTACATCACAGTCCCCTGCATCAAGCTCCGCGAGTTCAAGACTTCGGGCCGTTACCGCCAATGGCAGCGTCACGGCATCCCGGGTACTACTCGCAGGCAACGGTTATCTCGATACACCTTATTCAGAAGACAAGATCACCAGCGTCGCAAAGCACGTCATGCCGATCAACAGCTTTATCGTTGTTACCGAACCACTCGGGGAGGAACGAGCATCGTCGCTGTTGCCTGGGAATCATGCGGTTGCCGATTCACGTTTCGTGGTGCGTTACTTCCGCCGCTTGAAGGATTCAAGGCTGCTGTTTGGTGGCGGTGAGAATTACAGTTATCGTTTTCCAAACGATATCTCGCGCTCCTCGCAAGCCGCAATGCTGGACGTCTTTCCCGATTTACACGACGTCAACATTGACTACGCCTGGGGTGGGACACTGGCTATCACACGTAGCCGTTTACCGTACGTTCGTAAAATATCGCCAGCACTCTATACGGCCGGTGGATATTCAGGACATGGCGTGGCATTGGCAACCCTTACAGGCCGAATTACAGCCGAAGCCATGGCAGGCGACAATTCACGGTTCAAGGATCTAGCAGCCCTACCCACGCCGAAATTCCCCGGCGGCGTGCGCGGACGCGATCTGCTGCTTCGCGTGGCAATGGGGGCCTATTCCCTGGGCGACAAACTCTAAGCTTGAGAAGCTGTCTACGAGAGCGGTAGTTTTACGCAAATATGGCCAAATCAGGGGCTTGAGTACACATTTTGAGTAAATTTGTGTGAATCGCACTATTCGAGACCGACCCGAATAGCTATCATGCCCTCTCAAATACAGTTTTCTGGCGCCTCTACTGTGATCGCTAAATCCGACTTTTTCATCCTGCTGGTATCTCTCTCCCTGCTAGGCGGTGGGGTTTACCGCTGGCAAAGTAGCATTGGCACAGCGCCGGCGGTAACGATTCCTGCCAGCCTGCAGTCAAGTGTTCGCAACCCGGTAGCCGCTAACGGCGCCAACGCCTCCAGTACAGTTGCAGCAAACGCAGTGACAGGCGAAGGGCAATCGGTCAATACTACAAGCACTCGGATCGTGACTGAACCCGATGCACCAACCGCTATTGTGGTCAATGGAGAGTCTGGTGGTATTACGTCGTCATCAGGTGGCAGTGTGACAAGCAGCGGCCCATTGTTCGGTGAGCACGAAGTTGTCTATGGGGACTACCTCGGCAGGATCGCCAATAACTACGGCACGTCAGTCAACGAGCTCCGCAGAATTAATAACTTGTCGGGGTCCAACATAATTGTTGGTCAGAAACTGAAGTACCCCTTACCTGCCAACTAAGAATCAGTCATCCCATTCAATATCGAATGTGGTAACGAGTTTTTGTATATCCAACTCGCTGAGCATGCGCGGCTCAAAACCTCGCATCATGATTGCAAGACGTGCAGTGTCTTCCAACTCTTCTACAGCATTGCACGCAGCTTCCACATCCTTGGCCGCTACCACGGGCCCATGATTGGCCAGCATGACCGCTGAACGTTTTCCGGCAAGGCCTCTGACCGCGTCCCCGGCAGCAGCATCGCCAGGGACAAAAAATGGCAAGAGCTTGACCTTGCCCAGTTTCATGATTGCGTAGGGAGTCAGCGGTGGTAGAAAATTATCTTCGTCAACTTCTGGCATCATCGACCATGCAACGGAATGGCAAGCATGTAAATGAACGACCGCTCCTGCCGTCGAACGTGTGTCATAAAAGGCTGTGTGTAATGACATTTCCTTGGTAGGTTTATCGCCGTCAATTTGTACACCACTTCTATTAAAACGGCTCAGTCTCGCAGGATCGAGTCGGCCAAAGCTGGTACCGGTTGGCGACACCAACAAGCCTCCATCGCTGGTTCGTGCAGAAATATTGCCAGTGCTGCCGCCAGTCAGACCTCGGTCAAACAACGACTTTGCCAACAGACATATATGTTCCCTGAGCTTGTTCTCAGTCA
>CAYULV010000168.1:0-8832 GCA_964445655.1 uncultured Granulosicoccaceae bacterium
AATCTCAAAGGCTATTACCTCAATAGCTCTGGTCTGAGAGACCTGAACAATCTCGACGCTACTACGCAATCAGCTGATGACGGCGTTGTACGATTCGCCGCTACCGCACAAAGCTTCTGGTCAGAACTTCCTGACGGGAATGAAGTCACTGCCGGTGGCGCCAATGAACAATTGGTCGGTGCTACTCGGAATATCTACACCTACACGGGAACCTCTGTACCAAGCTTTGGGGTTGATCTGTCCAGCAGCGCTAACTACCGACTCGAATCCGGGAATGCACTCGTCACCGATACACTGCTCGGCCTGCCCAATGGCTCACCACTCAGAGACACGTACGCCGACTGGATACATACAGAGCCGATGGGTGCGCCTTTGCACAGCAAAGCTGTTGCTATCGACTACCCGAATAATCAGCGGGTCGTCTACATCATGACCAACCAGGGTTTGTTGCACGCCATTGACGCAAGCAAACCGAATGCGACCGATCCTGATGACGCAACGGGCGGTGAGGAATTGTTCGCTTTCATGCCACGACGCTTGCTGTCCAATGTCTCGAGAATGATTGCTAATGATCCCGCTGGTGGACACATTTACGGGCTCGATGGCCAGATTACTCCGTGGCATGACGACACTGACAATGACGGCATCGTCAACAATGGCGAAGAAGTGCTGCTGGTATTTGGTATGCGTCGCGGTGGTGACTCTTACTATGCCATGGACGTCACCGACCCTGCCCACCCCGAATTGAAGTGGGAAATCAACGGCAGTCAGGCTGACTTCGCTAATCTGGGTGAAACCTGGTCACGCATGTCATTGATTAGCGTTAACCGCAATGGCACCAGTACCGATGTTCTGGCATTTGGTGGTGGCTATGATGCCGCAACTCTCGATCCTGAGACGTCTCCTGTCGCATCAAAAGGTAACGCGATCTATATGGTCGATAGAGACGGCTCACTTGTCTGGCATGTCGACGACACTGATGACTCGGATCTCATCTACGCTATACCATCAGACCTGAGCATTATCGATACAGATCAGGACGGCAATGCCGATCGGATTTATGTTGGTGATTTTGGTGGGCAAGTCTGGCGCGTGGATTTTGATGATATCAGCACCACACCCAGCGTCACCCGCTTCGCTGATCTTGACGATGGCGATCATCAACCCTTTTTCTATCCGCCCAGTGTTGCATTCAATCAGGCAACACCGTCCAACTTTCTGTCGGTCACCTTGGGCAGTGGCAATCGCACCAACCCGCTACTGGCCGGGCAGGTCAACAATTTCTATATGCTACGTGATCTCGACACCGATAAAGGTGGGCCTGATGGCACGTTCACGACCATCCGGAGCAACACGCTATACGATGCAACGAACAACAACATCGGTTCAACGGACACAAACCAAGTCACCGTTGCACGCCAGGCACTGGCCGCAGCTGATGGCTGGAAGATTGCACTCGATCCGGGCGAGAAGTCACTGTCGTCTGTTGTTACCTTCGAAGGAAAAGTACTGGCCACGACCTTTCAGGAAGATCCCAATATAAGCGCGGATCCCTGTTCCTTCAGCTCACTGGGTAACCTCTACATAGTGGATCTGGAAACAGCCGAACCTGTCAGGTTCTTTGATGATGGATCCAGAAATTTCGGAACGCTTGCCGCGGATGATCGCAAAACACCGCTGAACACATCCAGCATTCCGAGCTCACCTCAGATCGTCTTTCCGGAAAAGGACCCAACGGGGCCGAATGGTGACGGTGGAAAAATTCAGGTGGTTGTTGGTGTCGAGACCGTTGACGTGATCAACCAGAGCCTCGTTAGGGTGTATTGGCATGCCAAATGAGCCTGATACCCCCAGGGAGCTTGGAGACTAGTTATAAAAAGGTGATCTCGAACACTTAACAAGTTTCGATTTCAGCCGATATATTTAAGATCTGTAAACTGTTACGGAATCAAAATACAGGTGGATATCACAGACTTACTCAAGCAGCTTGTCGATAGAGACGGGTCTGATTTGTATCTCTCAACCGGCGCTGCACCGTCAGCAAAGGTCTCTGGCGACCTGGTCAAGTTTTCTGAAAAAGTTTATGAGCGTGGTGAAGTCGCAGCGATCGCCAACGCTCTGATGAACGAAGAGCAACGTGAGGAGTTCGATCGCGAGCTCGAAATGAACCTCGCCATCTCACCTGCCGGTGTTGGACGTTTCCGCATCAATATTTTCAAGCAAAGAAACGAAGTCTCTATTGTTGCCCGTAACATCCAGACCGAAATACCTAATCTTGACAAGCTGGGCCTGCCTGAAATCCTCAAAGAAGTAATTACCGCGAAGAACGGTCTCGTGTTGTTTGTAGGCGGAACAGGCTCTGGAAAATCAACCTCTCTTGCAGCATTGATCGACCACCGAAATTCCGCCCGCGGCGGACACATCATCACGATTGAAGATCCGGTCGAATACGTTCATGTACACAAGAAATGTATCGTCAATCAACGTGAAGTCGGAGTAGACACCCTGACTTACAGTGATGCCTTGAAAAACACACTTCGGCAAGCACCTGATGTCATATTAATCGGTGAAATACGTGACCGCGAAACCATGGAACATGCTGTCGCATTCGCTGAGACCGGTCACCTTGCTATATCTACGTTGCATGCAAACAATGCCAATCAGGCATTGGATCGAATCATCAACTTTTTTCCGGAAGAGCGCAAAGCCCAACTGCTGCACGACCTGGGAAACAATATTAGAGCGATCGTCTCACAACGATTGATTCCGACTGTTGACGGCAAGCGCTGCGCAGCTATAGAAATTCTGCTGGGTTCGCATACGATCAAACAAATGATCATGAAGGGCCAACTGTCCGATATCAAGGAAGCAATGCTTAAGTCCGAAAATCAGGGAATGAAGACTTTCGACAGCGCTCTCTATGAACTGGCGATGGAAGGCAAGATCTCTCAGGATGAAGCACTTAAAAATGCAGACTCGGCAAATAACCTTCGTTTGCGCTTTAAACTGACTGCTTCTTCATCCGACGATGAGGATGACTCGGAGTTACTGCTGCGAGGCCAGCTACCCAGTCAAATGGCTGCTGCCAAAGCCGCTGTCAAAAAGGCCGATGCGAAAGCGGCACAACAGCAAGATTCCGCATCTGAAGATACTGAGGAATCTGGAGAGGTTACAACTAATGACGATGCTCGTACCGACGGAGATTCTGTCGCGACCGAATCTGGTTCCCCAGAAGAGGTCACTGTAGATCAGGCAGAGACAGCAGCTTCTGCCAGTAGCCTGAATGAAATACAAGCAGCGATCGTCGCTCAGATTGACGCCGGAAAACAAAGCAAGGCTGCCAATACCACATCTGAGCCCGACGAACCCCCTGCAGGCAGCGAATCGTCCATGGACGCATCTTTAGCCGCATTTGAGCTATCGCTCGAAGAGGAACCATTGGACAATTTCGACATGCCCGAGGATGAAGAGGCTTCTGATGAGCCGCAATTTGGCATGGGAAAAATCGGCTGAGAAAGTAATTCAAAAACAGGGCGATAGCGATTTATCGTCCTCAGCACTACATTTACATCAGGACCCCACCACAAGCGCGATTGAGAGCGTTATCCTAGTGCACTGATTCCTCAGGCACATGTTCAATGGCACGCCAGAAGCCATTTCGATTTGTACACACCGCAGATCTTCACCTGGATTCACCATTGCAATCGTTGGCAATGCGCGATTCCAATCTGCGTAATCTCATTGATGGAGCGACACGGCGCGCCTTGAGCCAACTGGTCGACGTATGTATTGACGAGTCCGTTGATGCATTGATCATCGCTGGCGACCTGTATGACGGCCAGCAGAAAAGCGTCAAGACCGCAGCAGCCTTTTCCAGTGAAATGCGCCGCCTTGATGCGTCGAACATTCCCGTTTTTCTGATCAAGGGAAATCACGACGCTCGCTCCGAGCTGACTCGCGATCTGCAATTACCTGACAATGTGCATTATTTTGATGGTCGTGGCACTCCCTACAAGCTTGGTGATAACGCGGCAATTCATGGGGTGAGTTTCGCCAAGCCTCATTGCCATGATTCGCTCTACCCGAAGTACCGCCCTGCCATTAGCGACCGATACAATATTGGAATAATGCACACAAGTCTTGCGGGCAGCGATGTACATGACGCTTATGCGCCGTGCTCCATCGAGGACTTGAAAAACCATGGCTACGACTACTGGGCACTTGGACACATTCACAAGCGGCAGGTATATTCCGAATCTCCTGCGGTTGTCATGCCAGGCATCCCTCAAGGTCGTGATATCGGTGAATCCGGTCCCCGCTCCATCACCTTGGTTACGCTTGATGGTGACAAGCCACCATTGCTTGAAACACGCGCCGTTCATTCCGCAGAATTTGAACGAGTTATTGTGACAATTGATACTGCAATGGATTGGACAGCTATCATCAATGCCACTGACAGCTCTCTGATTAAGGCACGCGACGATTGTCGTGCTGAGCATCTTATAGCTCGACCAATGCTCACCGGCGAATCCTCTTTGTATTTTGAACTGATCGATGGACAGGAGCGTCTTTTGGAGGAATTGAAATACCGCTGCGAGTCACATGAAAATATCTGGATAGATAAAATCGTCTTTGATTTATCAGCACCAGCTATGACTGACTCAAGGACGGGCGATGAGGTGCCAGTTCATCAATTGATCAACCCGGAAGTTTTGCAAAGCACCGAACTCGCCACGGTTTGTTCAACCGAACTCGCAGCATTGAAACGCTTGCTACCAGCATCCGAAAGAACATTTCTAGGCAAGACCGAAGAAGAACAAATGCAGTGGATTCAGGATCTTTTGGCCGAAGGAGCCAACGAAGTTCTGGCACGCTTACAAATTGAGACCGATCATGCGTCTTGACAGACTTGGCCTTGTTCGCTTTGGTCATTTCAGTGACTTCACAATCGATTTTGGATCGGCGACAAACAATCACGATTTTCACGTGATCTACGGTGACAATGAAGCTGGGAAATCGACAAGTTACAACGCTTTACTCGATCTGCTTTTCGGATTTCCCGCTAGAACCAATTATTCTTTCCGACACGGCAGCAAGGCTCTCCGAATTGACGCGACCTTAAGCACCACTGAGCGAAAACTCGAAGTCAGTCGATTGAAATCTGGACTTTATGACCATGCCGAATCACTGTTGAGTGAATCTGTGTTTGCTGAATTCACTCGAGGGCTCACACGGGATACTTACGGCACGATGTTCTCGATGGACGAGGAAACGCTTGAACAAGGTGGAAAAGATATCGTCGCAAGCAAGGGGGATTTAGCTACTTTGCTGTTCTCAGCTGCAGCAGGGCTCGGCAGCATCAGCCAACGCCTGGACAACATTACCGAAAATGCTGACTACTACCGCCCTAATGCGCAGAAAATGCCATTAAAGAACGATCTTTCGACATTGTCGGAGCTCGGCCAACAATTGGAAGCTCTCGATACACAAGCCAATGAATTTCGAATTCTTGAAAGTAAACGACAAGAGCTTGATGAATCAATAAAATTGGTTAACCTGGCAATAAAGTCCGATCAATCAAAAATAGTAAAGCTTGATAAACAGAAGAATGCTGCTGGTTACGCTAAACGCTTACTCAAATACCAAACTAGCCGGGAGCGCTATAAAGACCTGCCGAAGGTTCCGCGTCAATGGTGGGCTGAGTTACAAACCTTTGTACGCTCAACCACTGACGCCAGAAATCAGCGAAGCCGACTTGAAGATTCTTTAATCGCTATCAATGAAAAAATTGATGCGCAAGCTCCGGTCGATCTTGTGATCGATGAGCAGGCAACTATCGAACAATTGCAGGACATGCAAAAAGAGTCTCTGGTTCTGGAAAAACGGATCGCTCAAAACACCGTGGAATTTGAACAGCAGAACAACGAAATAAAACAACTGAAAACCAGACTTCCTACTGATAATTTACCTGACACCACCACCCCTTTATTTCGATCTGGCGAGTCGTCCCAGTTGCAAGCGGAACTTCGACACTATGTCGAACTTAGCACCTTGTTAAAGGAAGCGCTGAAAGCGGAAGAAGCGGCAAAAAATAGAAAGGCCAAGCTTGTAAGATCATTACCTGAAAAACCAGTAGATCCCGCACCATTGCAGCATCTACTGAACGCCATCAACGCAGCAGATGACAGTAGTTACCCAAATCAACTGATCGACGAGGCGGCCCAACTAGAAGTTACATTAAATCAGCACTTACACGATCTGGCACCCTGGCAGGGGAACAGCGACCAGCTAAGGGAACTACATTGCCCTGAAACCATTCAAGTTGATAACCTTGACAAGGCATTAGAGAAATCTCAAAGCGACCTTCATGCATGCCTTACTCACCAGCAAAAAATCAAACGCCAGCAACAGGCAAATAAGCAAGAAATTGCTTTGCTAGAGGGGCAACACTCTGTTGCTGACCGGAAGTTACTGTCTGAAATTCAAGACACGCTTTGGTCACAGTGGCAACTTCATCAGCAACAGATTGAGGACAAGAGAGACCATCGTTCACTGAGCCAATCTGCAAACGATATAGAGCGCACCTTGAAAACACAGGAACAGCTCTGGTCACAACAAGACGCCAGCGCTGAATCAATGAGCCAATTGAAAATTGCTCATCATGCTTTATCGTCTACTACTGCAGCGTTGGAAGAGGCTAATCAGGATCTCAAGACCGCAACGAATCAGGTAAAGGCTTTGGAGTCAGAACTTGAGCAATTAAACGCCACCTTTAACTTGCCTGATAAAGGTGGCGTGCAATCACTTAAGAGTTGGCTTAAACGTCGTGAAGACACGCTGCGGGTCGATGCGGAGCTAAAACGAATCAACGCCTTGATAAAGACCCGTCAGCAGCAACGAGATGACTATTCGAACAGAATCAGGAAAAAGCTGAATGAGTTAGATCAAACGGTAGATAACGACACAGTATCTCTTGAGGAACTGATGCAGCAGGCACATGATGTACTTTCCTCACTGAACTCATCAAAATCACATTTTCAAACAGCGGAACAACAGATCAACGACCAGATTTTGACCATCGAAAATCATTCAGCTCATCGAGAGTCACTAATCCAGGACATGCAATCATGGGAAGCGAATTGGAAAACATTGGTCCGCGACAACTGTCTCAATGGTGTCGCGAACGAAGACTTACAAACTCGACTGGAGCTGTTAATCGATCTTGATACGGCGCAGAACCGAATTCGGACGCACATTTCTGACCGAGAGCAATTCGCATCTATTCGCGAACACCAAATACTGAAATTACGAGAAGTATCTACACGCTTGGGTCTGACCGGCGATGAAATCATCAATGCCAATGAGGCCGATTCGATCATAAACGAACTTGGCAAACGACTGGAACTGGCTCGCAAACAAGAAGATCAACGCGAGGAGTTATCCAGACAACGAGAGGATACCAAGTCGCGACTTGCAGAGTTACTACATGAATCGGCTTCGTTATTTGAAGACTTCGAGAATCGCAAGCGAAAACTCAATGCATCTTCGATGGAAGATTTGCAATTAGTCCTCAACGATTGCCAGAAACGCGATGAACTTGACGAAGAAATTGATGAGCTGACACTAGAACTTCAGCAACTGACGAGCATTGAGGACGACAATTTTCCTCAATCCGACGACCTGGAGGTTGATGCTTCCTCGATAGATCTGGAGCTTGAAGGCAGTCGCCGCTCACTTGAAGCACTACATGGAAAACGAGATCAATATTTGACCGAGCTGCAAACGCTTGTCAATAAACTCGACGCGATTGGATCCAGTAACGAGGTGGCAAGACTTGATGAGGAACGTAGCAACCTCCGCCTGTATATTCAGGAACAAACGCGCAGTACAATGAAATCGAGACTTGGTGTCGCCGCTGCGCGCGAAGGCATGCGTCAATATCGTGAAGCTCACCAGAGCAGCATGCTCACTCAGGCGGGAAACATATTCCGAGAGATTACCGGCGAGAATTTTACCGGGCTGAAAACACAACCTGACAAGAAACAACGTGAGCTACTGTTTGCTGTAACAAATGAAGGCAATTTTCTGGAGGCAGACAAACTATCCAAAGGGACACGTTTTCAACTATTCCTCGCACTACGTCTGGCAGCATACAAGGACTACGCACGCTCTACCGTTCCGTTACCTTTCGTTGCCGATGATATTCTGGATGCATTCGATAACCAGCGCTCAGGAGAAAGTCTCGAACAATTTCATGAGATCAGCCAAACGGGGCAAGTCATTTATCTCACTCATCATAAGCACATCGTCGACTTGGCAAAGGAAGTCAGTAACGACACTGTGCGTATTCATGAGTTACCGCCACGAATAAAACATACGGCGTAACGTAAAGAGACGATGGAAGTTTCAACCATCATGGCCGAGCCTGAACAGTAAGCGGTAAATTAACGGCATCTAGCGCATAGCACTCTGCTGAGCCATGCTTGGCTTCAAGATTTTCAATGGAGGCAATCATGAGCACTATCACCAAGCGCCAAACCTACTGGCGTGATCATGTTCTAGCCGCAGCCGCGTTCGATGGCTCAATCGTCGAATACGCCAAGTTACACAATCTCAAAACCAAAGATATCTACCAATGGAAAACCGCGCTGACAAAACGAGGCTTTCTTCCGATTGCCGAGCAACAAGTCGAAGGAGATTTCGTCGTAGTCAACCCTGTTGAGCTGGCTGATGCAAACGCAACCAGTACATCTTGTCCAGTTCAATGTCGTTTGACGCTGCCCTGTGGTTCCGTGCTTGAGTATTTCACACCCGTGGAGCCTGATGCTCTAT
>CAYULV010000169.1:0-8789 GCA_964445655.1 uncultured Granulosicoccaceae bacterium
GCCCGGAAGGATTCGAACCTCCGACCACCTGGTTCGAAGCCAGGTACTCTATCCAACTGAGCTACGGGCGCAGCTCATCAACCGGATTATACTGTGTTGGGGTTTAATACGTCGAGTACTATTCACCTTATCGTTTCCCACACCGTCAATTTTCTGAAAATCACAAGGAAATTTCGACCATGGTCATTACCAAGCGTCTTGTTCGTACACTCCTTTTGCCGGCGAGTCTGTTGCTCAGCTCAGCGGGCCATGCCGATCTATCTGGTCTCCCAACGGGAAACTATCAAGATGATCCGACACATGCTTATATCAATTTTCAGTACAGCCACCTCGGCTTGTCAACGCCGACCCTGAGTTTTGACGAGTTTGACATTACGCTTGAGCTGGATGCCGACCCGACGAAGTCGATGATAAACGTTAATATTGAAGCGGCAAGTATCATCACCGGGTCGAAAATCTGGACGGAAAATATAAGCGGCGACGATTTTTTCGCCATCGCCAACAATCCAAACATTACGTTTACTTCTACCGCCATTGAAGCCGCAGGTGAAGATAGCTACACCGTCACTGGAGATCTGACAATCAAGGGAACTACAAAAACCATCACGCTTGATGTCACGATCAATGGTGCACTTTTCCACCCACTGTCCGGCAAGCCTACTATCGGCTTCTCGGCAAATGGACAACTACTGCGCTCGGATTTCGGCATGGGAAAATTTGCCCCGGGTGTATCTGACGAAGTTGATCTGACAATCACAGCAGAGATGATCAAGAGTTGAAACGTTATTCTGATGTCGCGATCGGCCTGCATTGGCTGATCGCACTTTTGTTAATCGGGCTTGTCGCCGTCGGCAAGTTCATGACCGGCCTCGGTACCGACGACCCGCTGCGATTTGTGCTGACTCAATGGCACAAAACGTTCGGCATAACCGTATTGTTGTTGTCAGTAATTCGACTGCTCTGGCGATTCGGTCACAATCCGCCTGAGCACCCTCGCGGCCGTCCCCGCTCTCAACGACGTGCATCGGCACTCGTTCATGGGCTGTTGTACCTCTGTCTGTTTCTGGTACCGATAAGCGGTTGGGTGCTGGTTTCGGTATCACCTCTGAACATCGACACATTGTTGTTCGATGTTATCCCCTGGCCGCATCTCGAGCCATTTGCCAGTTATAACGACAAGGAACTTCAAGTCGAACGTTTCACGAATTATCACGTGCTGGCAGGAAATTTATTGCTGATTCTGATGCTCGGACACATCGGTGCAGCCCTGCTTCATCAGTTTGTGTACAGAGACCGCATCTTGCGACGGATATGGACGTGGCGAGGATTGGGGGTCGGTTTTTTACTTCCCGTGCTCCTCGGCGGTGCCGCTGTATTTGCGTACTCCGCGTACTCGCCGCTGGGCAAAATCCCACCACTGCAGGCAGGTGCAAGCACCGTAGGATTTGAAGCACGGGTCGCCGGCGATGCGAGCCTAGGTAATTTTATCGAATCGACCGTCACAGCCATACTCGACAGGAACGCACTGGAAAATTCATCACTGTTGGCGGTGGTCAAAACCGCCGGCGCCACCAGCGACAATCCACAGGTTCAATCTTCACTTCCCGGCTCTGACTGGTTTGATGTGAAGGCTTTTCCAGAGGCGCTTTTTGAATCTACCCGGATCACAGTAAATGACGCCGGTAATGACGCCGGTGAATTTGCAATTACGGGCCAACTCACCATCAAGGGTATTACGACCGAAGTCAATTTTCCGATGTCAGTGACGGAGGAAAACGGTCAACAATTCGCCACCGGTAAATTCACCATCGATAGACGAGACTACGCTATCGGTATGAAAAGCCAGCGCACAGACGAAAATGTTGGCTTCGACGTCATCATTCATTTTCATTTCGAGCTAAGTAGTGACGACGCTTGACTGTTAGAATAGAGAGGCAAACTGTGTCAGGAGATCCACACCTTGCCGATCAAGAAAATTCTTGTTGCAAACCGTTCCGAAATTGCCATTCGGGTATTTCGGGCTGCCAATGAGCTCGGTATCAAAACGGTCGCAATCTGGGCCGAAGAAGACAAGCTCGCCCTGCACCGCTTCAAGGCCGACGAAGCCTACCAGGTTGGCAAGGGCCCTCATCTCGCTACGGCTATGGGGCCCATCGAATCCTATCTTTCGATAGAAGAAGTCTTGCGCGTCGCAAAACTCTCTGGCGCAGATGCCATACACCCGGGTTATGGATTGCTGTCGGAAAGCCCCGAATTTGTTGATGCCTGTGATGCCGCTGGCGTCACCTTTATCGGGCCACGCGCCGACACCATGCGACGACTGGGTAACAAGGTTGCGGCCAGAAACCTAGCCATCGAGGCGGGCGTGCCGGTCGTACCGGCAACAGATCCACTGCCCGAAGACTTGCCAACGATCAAGAAAATGGCTGCCGAGATTGGCTATCCGATCATGCTCAAAGCCTCCTGGGGTGGCGGCGGTCGTGGCATGCGCACGATACGCAGTGAGGAGGATCTCGAAAAAGAAGCCAATGAAGCGCGCCGCGAAGCACGTGCGGCCTTCGGCAAGGACGAAATCTATCTGGAGAAACTCGTCGAACGTGCGCGTCACGTCGAGGCACAGATTCTCGGCGACACACACGGCAATGCCGTGCACCTGTTTGAACGCGATTGCACCGTACAGAGACGTAACCAGAAGGTTGTCGAGCGTGCGCCTGCACCGTATCTGAATGCCGAACAGCGTCAGGAACTCAGCGAATATGCGCTGAAGATTGCCAATGCGACAAGCTATGTGGGCGCTGGAACCATCGAATTCCTGATGGATATCGACACCGGGGCGTTTTATTTCATCGAGGTCAATCCACGTGTTCAGGTCGAGCACACCGTCACTGAAGAAGTCACCGGAATCGACATCATCAAGGCGCAGATACATCTGGTTGAGGGCGCTGTCATTGGTACACCTGAATCTGGCGTACCTGAGCAGAAAGACATCGCACTGAACGGGCATGCGATGCAATGTCGTATTACCACCGAGGACCCCGAGCAGAACTTTGTCCCGGACTATGGACGTATCACCGCCTATCGCGGTGCATCGGGTTTTGGTATCCGACTCGACGGCGGCACAGCCTACTCAGGTGCAGTCATCAATCGTTTTTATGATCCTTTGCTTGAAAAGGTAACTGCATGGGCACCGACTCCAGATGAAGTCATTCGACGTATGGATCGAGCCTTGCGTGAATTCAGAATACGTGGTGTTGCCACCAATCTGACGTTCCTGGAAAACATCATCGGTCACCAGGAGTTTCTTGATAACACCTACACCACAAAGTTTATCGACACAACACCTGCTCTGTTCGATCAAGTCAAACGACGTGATCGCGCAACCAAGCTGTTGCAATACATCGCCGATGTAACGGTCAACGGGCATCCTGAAGTCCGGGATCGGCCCAAACCGAGAGTCGATGCTCCGGCACCGATAGCGCCCTGGTTTGATGATGCCATCAAGCCCGGCACCAAGGACCGCCTTGACAAGGATGGACCAAAAGCATTCTCTCGCTGGTTGCGCGAGCAACCTCAAGTCATGGTCACGGACACGACAATGCGTGATGCGCCGCAATCGCTACTGGCGACGCGCATGCGAACAACCGATATTGTCGGCATTGCCGGCGCTTACGCCAAAGCACTACCAGATCTCCTTTCACTCGAGTGCTGGGGTGGTGCCACGTTTGACGTCAGCATGCGTTTTCTGACCGAGGACCCTTGGGAGCGTTTGGCATTGATCCGAGAACGGACACCAAACCTTCTGCTGCAAATGTTGATACGCGGGGCTAATGGTGTCGGTTATACAAACTATCCAGACAATGTCGTGCAGCATTTCGTCAAACAGGCAGCAGACGGTGGCATTGACCTCTTCCGCGTATTCGATTGCTTCAACTGGATCGACAATATGCGCGTTTGCATGGATGCCGTTCTGGAGGCCGATAAACTATGCGAAGCGACTATCTGCTACACCGGCGATATGCTCAATGAGGCGCGTCCAAAATATCAACTGGATTATTACTTGAAGCTTGCGCGAGAGCTTGAAAAGGCAGGCGCACATATTCTGTGTATCAAGGATATGGCCGGACTGATGAAACCTGCCGCCGCAACCATGCTGTTCAAAGCGTTGCGAGAAGAGACCGAACTACCCGTGCATTTCCACACGCATGACACCTCGGGCATCTCGGCCGCAAGTGTGCTCGCCGCAGTAGATGCGGGGGTCGATGCGGTAGATGCCGCTATGGATGCCTTCTCTGGCAATACATCTCAACCCTGTCTCGGCTCGATTGTGTCGGCCTTGGCAGGCTCCGAGCGTGATCCCGGCCTCGATAACGATGCCATTCAACGTATTTCGTTTTACTGGGAAGCCGTACGTAACCAGTACGCTGCTTTCGAAAGCGACTTGAAGGGACCAGCATCAGAGGTCTACTTGCATGAAATGCCGGGCGGACAATTTACCAATCTCAAGGAACAAGCTCGCTCCATGGGCCTGGATTCTCGCTGGCATGAAGTGGCGCAGGCTTACAGTGATGTCAACGATATGTTTGGCGATATCGTTAAAGTTACGCCGTCATCCAAAGTGGTTGGCGACATGGCCCTGATGATGATCAGTCAGGACATGTCGATTGCCGATGTTATCGACAAGGACAAGGAAATTGCATTCCCCGACTCGGTAGTATCAATGATGCGTGGCGAACTCAGCCAGGTAGACGGCGGATTTCCCGCCGATATTCGCGACAAGGTGCTCAAGGGAGAAGCCCCTTTGAAGGAACGTGCCGGCGCGACTATTCCCGCCGCAGATCTTGACGCAGTTAGTACAACGGTCAGCGAGATTCTTGAACGCCCGGCCAGCGATAACGATATCGCTTCCTACAATATGTACCCCAAGGTGTTCACCGAATTTGCCGGTGCTCAGGACCTTTACGGACCGACAAGTGTATTACCGACGCTGGTGTATTTTTACGGTCTGGAAGTGGGCAATGAGATATTTGTCGAAATCGAGAAAGGCAAAACGCTTGTTATTCGTTGTCTCGCCGTGGGCGATCCGAACGAAAAAGGCATGGTCCGGGTCTTTTTCGAATTGAACGGCCAACCTCGATCGATCGCTGTGCCTGATCGAGTGCACGGCGCTGCAGGAGCCGCCGTTCGAGCCAAAGCCGATCCCGATGACAAAGGTCAGGTTGGCGCCCCGATGCCAGGCGTTGTCTCGACGGTCAATGTCAGTAAAGATCAGAAAATCGAGGTCGGCGATGTGCTGCTGTCGATTGAAGCAATGAAGATGGAAACCGCTATTTATTCCGAGAAGGCGGGCGTCGTTGAAGAGCTTCTGGTCAAAACCGGCGACCAGATTGATGCCAAGGATCTGATGGTGCGTATTTCGGACGGCTAATCCTAAGGCCAGTTTGTGAGCTGGTTCGCACATATAACGCCAACAAGGAACGCAGATTGCAGATTGAGTAACTCCTTATTGTTACTGGGCTTGAAGCGCTGTGACAGATTTTACCCCGCTGGATATAACCTGGTTACTGATTAGCGCGTTTCTGGTCATGACCATGCAGATTGGCTTCTGCATGCTCGAAACTGGATTGGTTCGCTCCAAGAACAGCATCAATGTGGCGTTCAAGAACGTCATGGATTTTGTTGTGGCATCCCTTACCTTTTGGGCTATTGGCTATGGCCTGATGTACGGTGCCTCTATCTCCGGAATGCTTGGTTCAACGTTGTTCTTCGTCGACCACAAAGAGACTGTCGGCGCTTTCTTCATCTATCAGATGATGTTCTGCGGCGCGGCCGCGACTATCGTTGGCGGTGCGATTGCCGAACGAACCCGATTTTCAGCCTACATCATCATCAGCATCGCGATGGCAGCAGTCCTGTACCCACTTGTCGGACATTGGGTGTGGAATGGAGCTGTCGACGGCATCAGCAATGGCTGGCTTGCCAAGCAGGGTTTTATCGATTTCGCCGGTGGTACTGTCGTGCATGGTGTTGGCGGTTGGGTCGCATTGGCTGCTGTGCTGGTCATAGGTCCGCGCATAGGCCGGTTTGACGACAGTGAAAAACCCATACGTGGAAGTAACTACCCGGTCGCCGCCGGCGGCGTACTCGTACTCTGGTTTGGCTGGTTCGGTTTCAATGGCGGTAGTGCCATAGGCTACGACGCCGACATCGCAAAGGTTGTCATCAATACCAGTCTGTCTGCCGCAGTGGGCGGGGTGACTTTGGTCATTCTGGCCTGGATGAGGACACGTAAAGCGGATATCGGTGCATCACTGAACGGTACGATCGCCGGTCTGGTCGGTATCACTGCCGGATGCCATCTGTTCTCCACCATAGATGCCTTGATTGTCGGCGCGTTGTCCTCGATTGCATGCTTTGGAGCGACGCATCTACTTGAAAAATTAAAGGTTGACGATGTTATCAGCGCGTTTCCTGTTCATGCAGTCGCCGGTATCGTTGGTACACTGATGATCGCCGTTCTTGGTGATACGACTGGCTTTCCGCTCGGAGTTTCTCGCCTGCAGCAATTTGGTGTGCAGTTGACCGGCGTTGTGACGGTGGCGGTGTGGGCATTTGGTGCAGGCTACATTTTTCTGCATACACTCAATCGAATCTTCCCATTACGCGTCAGTGCCAGCGAAGAAATCGAAGGCTTGAATATCAGTGAGCATGACGCATCAACTGAACTTCTGGATTTACTGGTTGAGTTACGCGAGCAACAAACTGGCGACTTCAGCCACAATGTGAGCGTTGATCCTCACACCGAGATTGGCCAGATCGCAAACGAATACAATAGCGTACTGGACCGGGTCAGACTCGAGATTCAAACGCGTGAGGAAGCCTACACACAGCTTCAAGCGCCAGTAAATTTCAGTTCATCTTCGAGAACGCTTATCAAGGGATTATCCAGTTTTCCGTGACCGGTCGGATAGTCAAAGCCAATCCTGCAGCCGTACATATTCTCGGTTACCAGTCGGCAGATGAACTGATGGTGAAATCAGGTCGATGGTTGAAGAATACGAATATCGCAGCATGTCAGCAGCTACAGAAACTGGCCGAGTCACTCGAGGAAAATAGCGAGAATCCCGGTGCCGAGCTTGAATTCAGCCGCCTTGAAGCCGACCACTACTTGCATGCCGCCTTGACGGTACGCTACATCAATGCAACTGACGAGCAACCCGAATGCTACCTCGCTTCATTGATCGACATCAGTGACAAGAAAGCCAATGAGCAATTGCTTATCGATAAAGAATCGGCCGAGGAAGCAAGTCGCGCCAAAAGTGAATTTCTTGCCAATATGAGCCACGAAATTCGTACCCCGCTTAACGGGGTGACAGGCATGCTCGAATTGTTGTCGCGTACTTCACTTGATCAGCAGCAAAAACGTTATACCGACATTGCCAGTACATCAGCCGAAGCTCTGCTGAGTGTTATCAACAGTATTCTGGATGTATCCAAAATTGAAGCGGGAAAGATCGAGCTTGAAACCGCTGAATTCTCTTTACCGGACATGCTTGCTGACGTTGCTGAGATGTTCGCGCCGCAGGCCCTGTCTAAAAACCTTGAACTGATCAATATCACGCGAAGCGGAGTACCGAACCGTATCATTGGTGACGCTGAGCGTATTCGGCAAATTCTGATCAATCTTGTCAACAATGCGGTGAAATTCACCGACGAAGGAACAATAACAATCGAGTCTTCTCTGGTGCGCAGCAAATCGGGTTTGGCTCATTTGCGATTCCGCGTTGCTGACACTGGCGTAGGCATTCCTGCGGAAGCCATGGAAACCTTATTCCAGGCATTTACCCAGGCTGATACCTCAACGACGCGCAAGTTCGGCGGTACCGGACTCGGCTTGACCATCAGTCGACAGCTGGTTGAGTTGATGAATGGCCGAATCAATGTCGCCAGCAAACCCGGCAAAGGAACAGTCTTTCAAGTGGACCTTGCCTTGCCTATCGGAAAATCCGACCAGCCTGGCGCAACGGTTTCGCTACCTGCCTCAATCCGAGGCAAACGTATCCTCGCTGTTGACGATCACAAGGTAAACCTTGAACTGTTACAAGGCCTGCTAATACCGCAAGGCTTGATTGTCGACACGGTAGTAAATGCGAAAGAGGCATTGGTTGCCATGCAGAAAGCGCTTGATGAGGGTCGCGCCTATGACCTGGCTCTGCTCGACTTCCATATGCCGGAGATGGACGGCAGTGAGCTAACCGAAAAGATACGCGCCAATACCGACTTCGACCATACGCGTCTTGTCATGTTGACATCCATTGATCAGGCTGTGATGACCGATCGACGTGATGACATCGGTCTCGATGGCTATATCACCAAACCTTTGCGGGCTTCACGTTTGTTCGACACCCTGTCAGAGGTGCTTGTCGACACACAAGAGAAAGAACAGTCTGTAGTGGCTGACATTGCAACGGCCAACAAGAGCCCGGAAGTTGCTTTAGACACCAATGGTCAAAACATAACTGTTCTGCTCGTTGAAGATAATCCGATCAACCAACTGGTTGCCGAAGAACTACTCGCCGGTATGGGCTTTGAAGTTCGAACTGCAAATGATGGCAAGGAAGGTCTTGAAGAGTTGGACAAAGGCGGGATAGATCTTGTCCTGATGGACAACCAGATGCCTGTAATGGATGGCTTTGAAGCAACACGTGAATGGCGGGCAAGAGAAGAACGCAATGAGAACGGTGACTATACCGGGCGTATGCCTATCATTGCTTTGACGGCTAACGCTGTCA
>CAYULV010000170.1:0-8583 GCA_964445655.1 uncultured Granulosicoccaceae bacterium
TACCATGGTTTTTTTCAAACGTGATTGCAGGTCAAGCAGCTCGTCTTGCATCTCACGCCGAATCAGCGGATCAAGCGCGGAGAATGGCTCATCAAACAACAGAATCTCTGGCTCTACGGCCATGGCACGGGCTAATCCCACGCGTTGTTGCATACCGCCCGATAACTCACGCGGATAATGCGAAGCCCAACCGTCAAGCCCGACAAGCTCAATGACCTCCATGGCTTTTTCGTAGCGCGCCTCTCGTCCTTCACCACGCACCTCAAGACCATAAGCCACGTTGTCGATCACATTGCGATGCGGGAACAAGCCAAAGTGCTGAAACACCATGGCCATCTTGTGACGTCTGAGAGTCTTCAACTCGCTGTGCGATACGCGGGTAATATCATTGCTATCAATCAGTACCTGGCCCTCAGTGGGATCAATCAATCGGGACAAGCACCGCACCAGAGTCGATTTACCCGAACCCGACAAACCCATGACAACAAAGGTCTCGCCTTCCTCGACAGAGAAAGAGACATCCTTGACGGCAACGACATGGCCGGTCTGCTCCTGTACCTCAGCACGCGACAGGGTTCTGTCAAGACTTTTCAGGGTACGCTCAGGATTGGTGCCAAAGACTTTCCAGATGTTGTTGCAGATAATTTTCGGCTCCGCCGGCATGCGAAATCTCTCTATCTCTGGATCAAGGGCTGGGGAATGATACTATCTGTCTGGTCAGGAAAGCGGTAGTGCCTAGATGAAAGTGGTATGAGTCGTTCAGTAGCAACACCATTATCAAGCAGCTGGCTCTACTATCGCGGGCATGACTACACGATCGTCGTTCTCGTCCTCTTCGGACTGCTTTTTTCCCTTGGCGTCTACCATGTTCTGGGCGGTTCCAGTCACTTTCCTCAAGCACTGATCGACGCCTTTCCCTTTGTTGAGCGAGTCAACGAGGGCCAAAAGTGGCTCGAAACACACTACAAGCCCTACACCCGCGCGGCCGCTGAATTCGTCAAGGTTCCACTTGACTGGCTGGAGGAGACGCTGTGGGAATTACCGTGGATATTTGTCTTGTTGCTGTTTGTGCTCCCTGCACTGGCCTATGGTGGGCTGCGTCTTGGCTTACTTAGTCTGATTGGCGTGATGTTCTGGGGCATGGTGGATATGTGGTACGACGCGATGTCAACACTGAGCCTGATGACAGTCTCTGTCATTTTCTCCGTCATCCTCGGCATGTTGCTCGGCACAATCGCCGCCGGTAGCGATCGCTTTGATGCCATGCTGCGTCCGGTGCTCGACACCATGCAAACCATGCCGGCTTTCGTGTACCTCATACCGGCGATATTCTTCTTTGGTGTTGGAGCGGCATCGGCGGCCATGGCCGTCATCATCTATGCCTTACCACCCGCGGTGCGATTGACCAACCTTGGCCTTCGACAAGTATCTCCAACCATGGTTGAAGCTGCGCAAAGCTATGGCTCAAGTCGTTTGCAGATGCTGATCAAAGTCAAACTGCCACAAGCCTTGCCTTCGATCATGTTGGGGGTCAATCAGACCATCATGATGGCCTTGGGCCTGGCGGTACTGGCTGTGTTCATCGGTGGCGGTGGCCTCGGTGAACAGGTCTGGAAGGCGCTGACGCGATTGAAAGTCGGCTGGGCCTTTGAAGCCGGAATCTGCATCGTCTTCATGGCCATTATTTTCGATCGCCTGAGTTATGCCGTCAGCGGTGTTACCAAAATCGAAAACGCGCATGTCGCCAGAGACAAAAAATTTCATCTCCTGCCGCAGAAATGGGACGACTCAAGGCTTGCCGTTGTGATTGAAAAGCCTATCGTTTTTTTGTGGAACGGCGTCGCGGATATCTTTAACCTGATCGTGCAATTGATTGCCAGACCGTTTGAAGCATTTGCACCCAAGATTGCAAAAAGCATCATGGCGAGCCCCTTTCTGATCATAGGGACGTTGCTGCTGCTTTTAGCCTACTTTTTCGGTGGCGATATTAAATGGATGAACACGTTTCCGCGTGATCTGGAAGTTTCCTTCCGCGACCCGATAGATCACGCGATCGACTGGCTGACGGTTAATCCAACGTTCATTGGAATAACCAAATACATTCGCACAACGATCTTTCTGTATTTTCTGGACCCTCTGGATTCCTTTTTAAGCGACCTGCCCTGGTGGTATGTCATGGCCGCTATGGGCTTGATCGTCTGGGTCTCTGTCAACTGGCGTTTTGCTCTGATCACGCTTGTCTTTTTGCTATTTCTTGGCGCAGCGGGTCTCTGGGAAGTGTCCATGTTCACGCTTGCCGGGACGGCAGTATCAGTGACTATTTGCCTACTGATTGGTGTACCACTCGGTATCATTGCCGCCTACTCGCGTGTCGTCGATGCAGTTATGAGACCGATACTCGACGCCATGCAAACAATGCCCGCCTTTGTTTATCTGATCCCCGCCCTGTTCTTTTTCGGCGGCAACAAAACAACCGCCATCATCGCAACGGTCATCTATGCAATTCCCCCGGTGATTCGACTGACAACGCTCGGTTTGCGACAACTGCCCGTCGAAATGGACGAGGTGGCAAATTCATTTGGCTCGTCCACCTTGCAGACGCTATTCAAAATCAAATTACCGATGGCTTCGCCATCGATCATGCTGGGGCTGAATCAGGCAGTGGTTTTTGCCCTGGCAATGCAGGCGATCACACCGTTGGTGGCCGGTCTCGGCCTTGGTAAGGAAGTCTTTGACGCAATGAATCGAGCCAATATGGGAGCCGGTCTCGCCGCAGGAATCGGCATCGTACTGCTCACCATTGTGCTGGATCGATTGACACAGGGATGGACCACCAAGCAACGCAAAGCGCTCGGATTGTAATAAATTCGCCGTCTCAGGCTTCCAAATCTCGACAGGAAGCCTGTCAGATGGTTTACTGGCAACCAAGTCGACGGCCTCAGCTGCTCGGCGCCATGAACCAAATTGGGAGAGAAGATGAAGTTCAATCACGATAGAGGCGCAGCTCGAAGCGTTGCCAAAAGCTCTTTTGCGGCAGCAGGCACATTGGCGCTGTCCATGACCATCACCGCACCCGCATCCGCAGGTGGTGTATTGAAGTCCGCTGTGGCGGACTGGACCGGTGGCGCAGTCACGTGCGAGATCATCCACCAGATTCTTGAGAGCGAGCTGGATTACAAGGTCAAGCGCATCACGATGCCATCAGGCCCGGGTTTGCGCGAAGGTATCCGCGCGGGGGATATCGACTATGCCTGCGAAAGTTGGCCTTCCTATGACACCACCAAAGAAAAATATGTGTCTGAATGGGGTGGCGATGGTTCCGTCATGAAGTTTGCGGATGTTGGCGTCGTCGGTGTTTCAAGCTACTACGTACCTCGCTATCTCGTTGAAGGCGACGGTGCTAAAGCACCTGATCTCACGACCTGGGAAAAAATGAACGAGTACAGCGACTTGTTCAAAACACTCGAAACTGGCGATCAAGGTCGGCTGATCGGTTGTCCGGTTGCAGCCTGGGAATGTGAAGACACCAAACGCATGGAAATACTTGGCTTGAACTATGCCGTGACCGAACTTGGCTCAGAAGCTGCGCATTGGGCAGAAATTCAGGCGGCCTATAAGCGACAAGAACCGTTTATCGCCTACGCCTGGGAACCTCACTGGATTCACGCGGCACTTGATCTTGTCAAAGTCGAGCTACCTGAACACTCCAACGACAAATGGCCAGGCACCGGCTGGGCCGAAGACGTTACCTATAACTATGGCAACCCAGAACTTGCCAGTGACCACCCTGAAGTGGTCGAATTGATCAAGAACTTTCGTCTGACCAATGACATGCAAGCACCTTTGATTCTCGCCATTGATGTTGATGGCAAGGATATGGAAGAAGTTGTCGGTGAATGGATGGAAGCTAACGAAGATGTTTGGAAGGCTTGGTTGCCTAACGGCTAAAAGCTAACTCGCTCAAGTGCTAAAAAAGTTGGAAGAAGCCGCGATTTATAAATATAAGTCGCGGCTTTTTTCACTTTCGACAACGTTGAAAAAACAAGCTAAGTATTCCCTTGAGGCAAATGACAACTTATTCCTTCCAACCTTCTACGCTTACGGTTTTCTACGCCTTAAGTTTTTAGGCGTTACAACGACCATTTAAACAGCCAGACGAAACCAAGCGCCACTACCAATAAACACACAGCGCCTATCCACCAACGCTGAAATTTGACCGCCGGCACAGCACTATCAGAGGTCCACCGCATCCGACCGCTGATCATCGGGGTGATCAGATTTTTGCCCGCGATCAACCAGTAGACCAATACCATCGCTACATGAATGCCAGCGAGTATCATTAGTATGCGCGCGTTCGTATGATGAATATCATACAAAAAATACGATATATCACTACCAAACTGACCGTAGAATGCGCCTTCTATCAGTTCGTCTTCGTCGGCAATGAACAGACCTGTCAAGGCTTGAACCAGCAGCAGGGAAATCAAGATAAGAACGGCACAACTGCCCGCAGCATTATGCCCTCGCTCATCATCGACGTTGCGCCTGAACAGACCGGCCAGATGATGCATGGCGTTCAAGGGGTTTTGAAAAAGCGCACTTAAGCGGACATTGCTACTTCCAATCAAGCCCCACAGGAGTCTGAAGACCAGCAACATCAATACGAATTCACCCGCTAGTCGATGCCATTCGTAGAAGTTGTATCCGGTTTCACCAGACACGAATAAAAACAGCACAGTGAACGCCAGTGACCAATGGAAAAGCCGTGTCCATATATCCCAGATAGCAATCATGCCGGTCTCCCGGCATGATTGTTTCGACTCAGAATCATTCAACGGCTCGTTGGCCGCCTGATTGATCTTATTTCCGCTCGGCTCGGAAGTCGTCATGGCATCCCTTACAAGTGGCACCCACTTCGCCCATGGCGCCTTTGAGCGCATCGAGACCATTACCGGCTACCGGCACAAGTGCAGCTGTCGCCGTTTTCAACGCATCAGCCTTTTCAGTAATAGCGGGAAATGTTGACCAGATTTCAGGTAAGGCACGAGTTCGGGCATTGCCATCAGTGGCGTTATCCGATCCTGGAGGCCAAAACTGTGATTGTCCAAGATTCGCTGCTGCCTGCAGATTTTCTGCCGCCTCACGAGCAACATCAGCGTCATAGTCACGATCTCCCTTCGCCATGGCGCCGAGAATGCCAATATTAAAACTGTAAAGCTGAAACATAGCCTGACGTGCCTTGATTGCCTTGTCGTAAGGTCCGTCAGCGGCGAGCAGCACCGTGCTGAAAGCCAACAAGAACAGCGCCGCCGGTAAGCGGAAACTTAATTTCTTTTGCATTTTCAATTTTCCATCGGGTTGAGGTAGCTCTAACATAACAATGCTGTCGCTCAGGTGCACTAATTAAATAGGTCAATTTAAATGGGTCAATGGTGCAAAGCGTTTTTTCCCAAATGTGCAATGACACAACTGACCGCATACTAGCGCAGCTCTCACTCTACAACACCTTGATGACTGAAAAACACTGGCGCTGGGGGCGTCTGCGTTTTACGACAGTTTGAATGCAGAGCAGACTGCCGCCAGATGAGGTACATACGCCCAAAGTCGACAATCGCCCTATAACAACTGTCACTTGTCACAGTAGACACAGTGTCTCCAGACTCTGTGTCCCCGTGCTGCCAGCTTACCTGTGTAAGATTGCACGAGTTACCAGGAAACTAAGGCGAAATAATCGCCTGACCATGCATTTTTGTAAGCTATTCTCACGCAATATGGCTTCAAATTTGCCAGAACTAATAGTCTTGAAAAGAGCCGACGAGAACTGAAAATCAAGCGTTTACAGGGTTTTGTATCAAATACCACTGATCAAAAACAGGTTTCACCCCGTACATTGCAATCAAATCGTCCTCTTATTCGTTGATTTTAGAGAACTTTGACCTTTGACCTAGTGTCATACCACCTGCCACAAGACAGCATGGAGTTTTAGTACCCAATGAGCCAGAAAAGTGACCTCCCACAAGAATCTACCGCCAGCATCGAACTTTTGCAGCGTCGACGTTTCATGGCAACCGCCTCAGGCCTTGCCGTCGCTACCGCTGTGGGCGCTGCGCTTCCACTGGAAGCTCTGCAGGCCCAGTCCGGTCAAGGTTATAAAACACTCGCCACGCCGATGGCTACGACCGATGAGTCGCGCGTAGAAGTCCTCGAATTCTTCTGGTTCGGTTGCCCACATTGCTACGCGTTTGAACCCGCCATAAATGCCTGGAAAGACGACAAGCCTGAATACGTTAATTTTGTACGAGAGGCTCCTCCTCTTAACCCATCGTGGGAACAACATTCGCGCGCATTTTATGCCGGCGAAGCGCTTGGAATTACCGATGGCTTTTTCGATCAGATGTTCAACCGCATTCATCAAGATCGCCAGCCGATGAGAGACCCGAAGAAAATCGCCAAATTTATCGAGACTCTGGACCTGGGTGTTTCCGCTGACAAATTCGTCAAAGCGATGGGATCTTATACCGTGCAGACAGCTCTGGGCCGCTCCATGAAGAAGGCAAGACAGGCTGGTGTTACCGGTGTTCCCAGCATTCTCATCAATGGTAAATACCTGACTGGCGGCTCACTTGCCGGCAGCCATGAAAATATCATCAGGGTGATCAATGAGCTGAGTGACGCCGAGCACAAAGCCGCCGGATAACAAATCCGTGAATGGCGCTCAGCAGGCCCTGTCCAATTTACTGCAGGCCGCCTTCCGCTACGCACACGCCTTGTGCTCTCATAACGAGCTCGCTGAAGATCTCGTGCACGAGGCGTGGCTGAAGGTTGTCGAGTCACAAGGACCGGTTCCGGACAGAGCCTTGCTGTTTCGCGTCATTCGTAATCTTTATATCGATGACTTCCGTCATCGCCGAAGATTTCCCAAGGAGTCCTTCGATGATCACGAGTACCATATGTACTCATTGGAGGATCCCTCTAGTCATGCCAGTGAAGATCGTCAGCTATCCGAGGGCTTGGCAAAACTCCGCGATGAAGAAAGAGAAGTCCTTTTTCTCTGGGTATTCGAAGGTTACACAGCGGCTGAGATCGCCAGTCTGGTCGATAAATCTCGCGGCACGGTACTTAGCCTGATTCATCGCGCAAAAGCCAAGCTGAAATCCCATTTTGCCTCCGCCTTGAGCCCGAATCTGACTATCCTTGATTCACGACAGAGGCAAGCCGGATGATCGAACAGGATCAACGCATCACGGCGTATTTCGAGTCCCTGTCCTTGCCGCAGTCGCGCTTGGATCAATTGATGGGCATCGCACAGGATACCGCCACACCCGAATCACGACCGCAACGCATGAGAATGCGAGCAAACGCGCTTGTGGCTCGTCTACGGCATCCATTGATTCGGGCTGGCCTGGCCTTTGCCATGATCGCTGCAGTCGCACAGCTGATGCATCACTCGGGCACTGTGACGGAGCGTGCCGAGAGTACCTTCAGAGAAATCGCCATGAATCATGGCACGCGCTTGGAACTCGAATATTACGGGAAAAATCTGACCAGTCTCGACGACTCAATGCAGCAACTGCCCTTCACGCTTGTCTTACCTGACGCCGTCAGTGAAGATGTGACCTTGATCGGCGCACGCTACTGTACCCTGGTTGGGAATCTAGCCGCACATGTAAAATTCGAAGACAAGGCTTCTGGCAAGCCACTCAGTCTGTTCGTCACTGGCAGTACCAACGAGTTAAAGCGTATCCAGGGACGTAGCGATAACCTTAATGGTGTTGACGTAGAACTATGGCAGGAAGGTGGTTTGTTTTACGCATTGGCACGTCCGGGTTAGCATCAAACTCATACTGACCGCTGGCTATAGACCGTTAACGGTCCGTATATGACTACGCCCCTTTCAATACCGTCTTCGAACTCCTCTTGCGTGCACAGACTGTACGCCTGTTCCGGCCATTTTTTTGCGACATGATAAGCCCAGTGTGAAGAGTCCATTCTTTCGACAGGATCAAGGATCTTCTTGGTACTCAGACCATCGTTTTTGAGTTTGGATATCGCTTTTTTAATCGCTAACTCAAGATTCAATTCACCAACATAGCAACTTACACGGGCGCCGTCGCTGCCAACAGGCATCATCGTATGTTCTGTCGCTGTGACGTAAAAAGGTATATGAAAGACGTTACTCATGAAATCAATCCCTGATAATTCTTGATGTTAACGCGGCGCGGCAATACTGAACAAACAGCACCGAGCAAACATCGCTCATTTAAAATCCAAGCACCCGCTCTAATTCAATTTTGCGTTGGGAAAGAACAGTTGTTGTCCCTCTACCGAGTAGGTAGCGATAGCGCTTTGACCTTCATCTGAAAGTACCCAATCGATAAATTGCTGGCCAAGCTCCGCGTTGACATTGCTATGTTTTTCCGCGTTGACGAGTGTAATACCGTACTGATTGAAAAGGCGCTTGTCACCTTCAACAACTACCTTGAAATTCCCTTTGTTGCCAAAAGCAATCCAGGTTGCTCTATCGGTCAAGATATAAGCCCCCATCTGCGTGCCGATGTTCAGCGTCGCCCCCATGCCGGAACC
>CAYULV010000171.1:0-4235 GCA_964445655.1 uncultured Granulosicoccaceae bacterium
ACCGACCGTACAAAGCAAAAGATCTACAGCCTTGAAATAATCAATGCGCGTGCGGCACAAAGAATGATCTCTGAAGCACGTTGGCACCAGGAGGGCCGCCGGGGCCGCCGCCAGCTTGCATAAATGAATCATCCGGCGTACCCATGAGGCATTTGATCACCCAAGGGTAACTGTCAGTCGCATAATAGCCGTACTGCCCACCCACAGTCATACCGTTACACTCATCAAGATCTCCCGCATCACTAAATTCCCAATCATCGTTATACCGGCCCGTATAGTCACCGCCTGGGTTGGTATCGGAGCGCTCACCACGGGTTCCAGCCTTCAATGTGTACCCTGACACGGCTTTTCGTACAGTTCCCGTCGCATCATCAAAAAAGTAAGGGCCATAGATTGGGAAGCCATCAGCAGCAAAGCCAATCACGGGCGAACCATCAGGCCCCGGATTATCGTCAAACATTGCCATGGGTGATCCGTGGTAGTGATATAGGCCGCCAGGCTGTGTATGCGCATTATGAAGATCAGCGCCGAATTTGGATTCAGTACTTAATGGGTCAAGAAGCCAGTCCGCATCGGAGCTACAGCCAATGGGAATTTCTCCAAATTCATCCGCCTGAGCATCCGTAGGCTGGTAACAACCTGCAGAAAAAATATCAAGCCGTACGCCATTTAAGAAGATGCCGTTTTTAATCTCCTGCGAAATATAGGTTGGGCTCTCTGCGAAGCTTGGCGTACGCGTGATGGTATGTGCGAAGCCTTCCTGTGGTGTGATCGTCGCCCCTTCGGCACCACCAGCAAATGCAGCCGTGTCATCATTAAAGTCGTGGTTCGGTATGCTGTTGGAGCTTATCGTACACGTTGAATCAGTCGCGCTTATCAGTACATCAGCATTAAAAGCCGTGCCATTCTGCATATCCATTGAATTCGCATCATATTCATTCACGTAATCGCCACAGTCAACGCTACGTTCGGTAAAAATTGCATTGGAAATATCAAAGCTACCGTCGCTATTCAATACTCCATTGCCGGTGTTTCCTGCACTATCGAGGACGACTATATCCCCTGCACTTTCGTCGACAAGGGTTTTCACCGAACTGTCGTCTTCGCTTTGACAAGCCATCAGAAAAATGCACGGCCCCACTACAGTCACCAAAAGCGTTTTTGCGTTTGGATATTTTTTCATTCCCACTATTCCAGTTTGAGTTGATGGCGTATATAGCTAACGCGTCGCTATCGTTCGCCTATCTTTCTTTACCACGCGCAGCGCACGACATTAGTCATGTCGTTACTCTAGGATGGGAATGTGTAAATACTATGCAGTTATAACCAATAACCGAAAAGGCTGACTGTCATTTCTTTCAGGTTAGCGCAGGCCTTGTTTTTAAATAAATCTGCTAGCTGAAACTTACGCTGTGACTCGTCGTTAGATCACTCAACAGACGTCACTTGGAGTTCAGACATTCACTATTTGTCGTTGCCGGCTCCCGGAACGGCTCCCGAAACAGCCGCCGGTAACGGTTCTCCTCCTTCAGCGCCCGGCTCCGCCCGAAGATCCGCATCCAGCTCATCAATGTTCACATCAACACTACCCTCACCCGCAACATAAAACACACCGGGCAATATATCCGCCGTGCGTAAGTATGGAATCATGTCATTCAGCGCTTCTGACATGGGAATGGCTTTCGCTTTGAATGTCGCCCAATGACCGGTGATACACAATTCGGCAAACTCCTTGTCTGGCCATAACGGCAGCAGGGTATTGCCTTGCTTGTCTTCTGATGTCGCCCAGCCGTCATCGAACAGAGACCAAACTTCGTTGTTCTCCTGCACGTGCTCAATGAAATAGCGATAGCGTTCTGCGGGCGACAGTTCCAGTATCGCCTTTATGTCCGATTCACCGAGGCTCATTATCAACAATAAATACCGTTGCGGGATCTAAGTTTCAACAGGGGCGATCTTGTCGAGCCATTCAATCATCTCGGCGATTACTTGCTCACGAATCTCCGGTATTTCATTGAACAGTTCATGATACGCACCGGGATACAATTTAAGGGTGACCTTGTCATTCGGGGCATTGGCTGCAAACCGCTTGCTGCCTTCCGGATCAACCACAGGATCATCACCGGGGACCAGCATCAGTGTGTCGACATCGAGCTTCGATGCGTGTGTCAGCGCCTCTTTTCCTGTGCGTATCAGCCATGTGATCTTGGCTGCTGATTTGAAACCGTGATTGAGCTTATCGGCATGACTGATGTCTATCATGTCCTTGTCGTGAGTCAATCGCGTGGCATCGTACGGCAACTCGAGACAATGATTGGGGGCGAACGTATTCATTACATGCAGTTTGATCTTGTTCGACGTTGAAACAAACGGCAGAAAGGCTGGCGCTGAGAGTATCAGGGCATGCACTTGCAAGCCGTGCATCAGTACCAACTCGGAAGCCAGCACACCGCCAAGGCTATGCCCGAGCAGGATCGGCGTTGATCCAGTCTCCTTGGCGAAACGCATGAACTGTATACCCGCCTGTGTTGCATAGGCACCGGGTGGGTAATGCTTGCCGCGCTCACCCGCAGACTGACCATGACTGGGATGATCATGCGCACCAACGACAAAACCTTGGCTTGCCAGTGCGTTGGCAACATGCTCATAGCGACCACAGTGCTCACCGGTCCCATGAAACAGATAGATACCACGGGGTCGGCGTGCGACACCGGCGGCCGCATCCCAACGGCGACTGTGTATCTGACTCATCGTTTATTCGATCCTGCGGTTATGATCAATATGGCGTTCCAGTCGGCGCAACAGTAACGACAAGCTCACGGTCATCAACAGATAAACGTAGGCCACTATATTGTAGGTCTCAAAAAAACGAAATGATCCAGCCGCGTAGATTTTACCCAACTGTGTGATATCAGCCACACCCAATACAGACACCAGCGAGGAGTCCTTGATCAACGCGATGAAATCGTTGCCCAGCGGCGGCAGTATGGTGCGAAATGCCTGTGGCAGCACGATCAACCTGAATCGATACCAGCGCGACATCCCCAAGGCTTTCGCCGCGTCTATCTGCCCACCATCTACTGCTTGGATACCGGCGCGAAAAACTTCTGCAATAAATGCCGAGTAAGCAATGGTCAGCGCAAGTATGGCGCGCCACAGCAGGGAGATGTCGCGTACCCGGATAGGTGAGAATCCAACAAATTCGGCGACCGCGTTGTAGCCTGCCACCAGCATCGGGGCTCCGACAAAAGCGATATAAAACAACAGCACCAATACCGGAATGCCACGAATAATCTCGATATAAAATCGTGCGAACTGTCGTAGCCAAATCGAGTTACTGAGACCAGCGAGCGCCAACAACATGCCGATGATGCTCGCCAGCGTGAACGCCACCAGGGTGACGAATATCGTTATGCCAACCCCTTTGGAGATAATGGCAAATATCGGCGCATACAATTCATCAGTAACAATGCGGAACGCCAGATAGGCACCGATAAGCACCGTCGCAAGCAGCCACCACGGGAAGTCTTGCCGATCAGATGATGAATTCAAGGGTGACGTTCTACCACGACCATGATCTCTGGCCTTGCGTATCAGTTACCTTGCTTGTAATCGAGAAACCATTTCTTGTTCAGCGCATCGAGTGTGCCATCCGCTTTCATCGCTGCAATCCCCGCGTTGATCGGGTCAACCAGTTCGGAGCCTTTGGGAAAGATGAAGCCAAAGTCTTCGGTCCCCATTGAATCTCCGACCAGCTTGAAGGTACCGGGATTCGCATCAACGTATCCAGCCCCTGCTGTTCCATCGGTCAGCACGACATCAACATCACCCACCCGCAGTGCTTGTACTGAGGCACCGAAGGTTTCAAACAATTTGATTCGCGGGTTTGCTTCATCGCCGTCAAGCATGTCGTACACCGCAACATAAAAAGGCGTGGTACCTGCTTGCGCACCGACCAGTCCATCGTCAAAGCCAGCGAACGACGGGCCGTCGGCAAAACGATCTTCGTCAGCACGCACCAGCATGAACATTTCCGAGCGCATATAGGCGTCAGAGAAATCGACCAATTCCTTTCGATCTTCCTTGATGGTGATACCGGTCATACCAAGGTCATACTGACCTTCGCTGACGGCTGGAATCATCGCATCCCAACTGGAGTTCTCGATACTGAGACTGAAGTTCAACCGCGACGCAAGCTCTACCATGGCGTCGTATTCCCAACCAATGGCATCACC
>CAYULV010000171.1:4335-6254 GCA_964445655.1 uncultured Granulosicoccaceae bacterium
ATCAAGGCCACACGATTCACCGATGATATTGAATCGATGCTGCTCGCAGGCTCGGTTGATGTCATGGTCGAAGCTACCGGCAATCCGCTTGCCGGGCTGCGACACGCACGTCTTGCGATCAAGCACAGTACGCATGTCGTCATGGTCAATGTCGAAGCCGATGTACTCGGCGGTGTACTGTTGGCAAAGGAAGCAGCACAAGCCGGTGTCACCTACTCCATGGCCTATGGCGATCAACCCGCCTTGACCGTCGAACTTGTCGAATGGGCAAGAGGCTGTGGCTTCAAGGTGGTCGCCGCCGGTAAAGGAACACGCTATCTCCCTGCCTACCACTCATCAACGCCAGACACGGTATGGGATCACTATGGATTGACGGCAGCACAAGCCACCGATGCCGGTATGAACAGCCAGATGTTCAATAGTTTTCTGGACGGTACCAAGTCAGCGCTGGAAATGGTTGCCATCAGTAATGCCACCGGTCTCGGCGTACCCGACAACGGTTTGCAGTTTCCACCGGCGGGTATGGATGAACTGGCGCAGGTACTGCGACCGGTATCAGCAGGCGGTGTCTTGTCGGGTGAAGGTCAGGTCGAAGTCGTGTCATCACTGCATCGCGATGGAAGCGATGTGTACAAGGATCTTCGATGGGGTGTGTACGTGGTGATCGAAGCGCCGAACGACTATTCAGCCGCCTGTTTTCGCCAATACGGTATGAACACCGATGATACGGGTCGTTATTCGGCCATGTACAAACCCTTTCATCTGATCGGTCTGGAACTCAATGTATCGATACTGTCAGCGGCACTCTTGAACAAGGCCACGGGCAGCACACAAGCTTTCAACGCCGATGTGGTGACTACGGCTAAGCGAGACTTGAAAGCCGGTGAAACACTCGATGGTGAAGGCGGGTATACCGTTTGGGGAAAGCTCCACAGTGCAAACGATTCACTCGCCTTGGGTGCACTACCTATCGGCCTTGCCAGCGGCGTTACCTTGAAGCGCGATATCAAGGCCAACGAATCGATAGCCATGCAGGATGTGACGCTTGATGAAACCGATGAAGCTGTACGTATGCGCCGGACAATGGAACAGCAATTCGGTGATGCCGGTAATCGATCAGATAACGTGCGCTAAGCGACCGCCTTGTGTCAATAAAACGCCCTGACATTGATCATAACGCCTGGCACGACAACGGCTTTGTTATCGCCGAGCGTTTACTGGATATAAACCGTATCCCTGAACTCCATGATGCGTTTGATGATCTTTTTCATGGCCGCTTCGAGACCGGTGTGCAACCAGATGAGGTCAACTGGCAGCACGGCACGGGCGATCCAAGTCTGACGCGACAGATCTGCAATGGCTGGAAAGCGGATAGACGCATCGCCCGTGTGGTTCTGAACAATACACTCGGTGAACTTGTCGGCACGCTGATGGATTGGCCTGGTGTGCGCATCATGATCGACAACGTCTTGTGGAAACCTGCCGGTGCCCGCTCCCTCGCCCATCATCAGGACAGCGCGTTTCTCTCCTGGTTTACACCCTCGGATCTGTGCACCTGTTGGATCGCACTCGACGCAACATCCGCGAATGGCGGCACACTTGAATTGGTCAAAGGCTCACACCGCTGGGCGCTCGGTAAACCTGAAGGTGAATTTCATGGGCCAGAGGACTATCGCGAGCATATGAACAAGGCAGCCATGGCAGAGAACGAAACAGTCGAGATCGTACCGGTGGAAGTGGCCGCCGGTGGTGGCTCGTTTCATCATGGCCATACCTGGCATGGCTCGGGCGAGAATCGTGGCAGCGAACCCCGCCGTGCCATCGTGTTACACGCAATGCGCAGTGACGTTCGTTATGTACCGACAAAACTTCATGAAGGCATTGGACCGATTTACGGGCGTTACCGAAACCTTGCCAAT
>CAYULV010000171.1:6354-8558 GCA_964445655.1 uncultured Granulosicoccaceae bacterium
AGCAAGCTGAATCGATTCTGATCCTTATCCTCAAAGACATTCAAGACGGCTGCGCGGTTACCGTCCTGCACCATGCGCGCTCCCAGAGCGGTCAAGCCATGCGCTGACAAATCCGGTAATTCGAATTTGCGTTTGAGACGGTGGCTGACCCAAAGATTCAGAAAGTCAGGATCATCTGCACCGATTTGTACCGGATCAACCGGATCCATCGTAAAAAGATCATGCACTTGCGAACCAAGATCTGAGGCATTCAGTTCGGCCACCACTACAGGTTCATCGGACGTAGTCAAACCTTTCAATACCATACCTAGTCCGATACCAATCGACAGCACTGCAACTGCCAGTGCGCCATTGATCAGGCCGCGACGAAGCGGTGATGTGATTGCACTGACCATCCACGACGGTACAGGTTCATCTACCACACCGGCGTAAGCCATTTTCATGCTTTGCTGAACGATATCCTTATCATCTTTCTTATTGACGTTTTTTTCATTCATGCCTAGTACCCACGGACCTGCGTGTGTTCTACACCAGGAACCATTTTCAGTAGGAAATATTCAAGCCGCTTTCGGCAAGGGTTTGGTGTTCACCACCGGTGGCGGTGCCAGTTGCGCTTTGATCGTGTCGAACTCGGTACGAATGGTATCCACTGACATGCCGAGCAACTGCGCCACGTTCTCGACGCTGAATGATTCGAGTGCCAGTAGTAGATAAATGCGCCGTTGGTTTTCACTTAAATTCTGTAACATCGGATCGATACGCGCCATCAATAGATCACTGCCGCCCACTTGCGCTTTTGTCGGTAAATCAAACACGGAGCCTTCTTCGTGCTCGGCAGCATCCCCGGTCGGCCGTGCCTGAGCGAGACGACGGTCGGAAAACTCGTTGACAAGATGGGCCAACCAGAGCCGAATCATTTTTTCCGGCACCCTCGGCAGAGACGTTTTCGACAAGCGTGAAATGGCGAATAGCACCGCCTCGTTGGCGAGCTCGTTATCCCCAAGCAATGCACGCGCATAGCGCCGTGTAGAGGGGAGCCTGCCCAGTATCTGTTGATCAAATGGAGTAGCCATATTCTGGATATCCCGTCCAAACAGGGTTTGAATTACTCAAAAAGCCGAAAAATCGTCACCTTCTTTAAAGTGATGGCGACCGGGTACCTAATCGTAAGTAGCGGCAAAATAATCATTGGGTTTCGAAGCCAGTTCACATTTATTGCACGCCCGAAAAGGAACTTGCCCTGGCAATGTGTGACGCCGTTACGTGAGCCGTTACGCGGGCCGTTACGAGGGGCACTACGAGGCCAATTTGCTTTCCAGCGCGAGGGCTCGCAACTCTCATCAGGCTCCCATGAGGACCGGTGTCCGGCGCACAGGTCGTGCTGGCGAAACCCGGTGCCGCCACCATGGTTTTGCTCGGCGACCTTCAGGTTTTCAAGGGTTTATAGTGTGCGATTGCTATTACAGGCGAGTTGAAATTCATGGCAGCTTTTCCCTCCAGCGCCAAGGTCGTCATTATCGGCCAGGGCGGCATTGTCGGCGCCTCCGTCGCACATCACCTGATCGAGCGCGGCTGGGATGATATTGTCGGCATCGACATGTCGGCCATCCCGACCGACGTCGGTTCCACCGCGCATGCCTCAGACTTCTGCTACGCGACAGCACACGATCAGATGACGTGCCACACCACGATGTACAGCATCGACTTCTACGAGAAGCTCGGTCGCTATGAAAAAGTCGGCGGGCTTGAAGTGGCGCGCGTTGGCGATGACGAACGGATGGGTGAGCTCAAGCGCAAGGTCGCCTCCGGCAAGGCCTTTGGCACGAACGCACGCATGATTTCGGCTGCCGAAGCCAAGGAGAAGATGCCACTCCTTGAAGAAGACATGATCCAGGGCGCCTTGTGGGACCCTGACGCCGGTCTGGTCGCACCACGCTCACAAGTCGTGACTGGCGAGATGGTTGAAGCCGCCGAGAAAACCGGCAAGCTCAAGGTCTTCGCCAACACCGAAGCGACCGCACTGGACATTCAGGACGGACGTATCAAAGGCGTCACCACCAGCCGTGGTCATATCACCGCGGACTACGTAATTGTCTGCGCCGGACTCTGGGGGCGAACGATCGCCGAGATGGCGGGTGAAGATCTTCCCGTCATGCCGGTCGATCATCCCCTGCTTTGGTTTGGCCCCTATGACAAATTCGCTG
>CAYULV010000172.1:0-6265 GCA_964445655.1 uncultured Granulosicoccaceae bacterium
GTGCAAAAAATCAATGATGTCGATGAGCAGCTTGCGGCACTTGATATGGGGCGTGCAAAGCTCTCTGAACTTCTGTTGATGCAAGCAACCCCGGTTGAAACTGCGGTGCCAGCCGATGATGTTGCCGGTGGCTTCGCTTTAGCGCCGATGACGGATTCGACATTCGACAAATTGCTGAACCTGGCAACCGAACTATCCGTCAATCAGGCCAAGGTGTCTGAAGATGTATTGCGTCTCAAGGAAATCACACGCGATCTGGATATAGCCGCGGTGCGTTGGCAGCACATTGCCTCTCAACCTGGCGGATTGGATGCGCAGTTACAATCCAGTGCAGCGGTGCGTGAGATGCTGGCAGATGTAACGGCGGCGCGTGAAGCGCTTTCTTCAGCCTTGCATCAAGTCGATAGCGAACATCAGTTGGCATCCAGAGCCAGTACTGCTTTGCATCAAAGTCTTGTGCGTTCGCGTCTGGTCAGAATAGATGAGGCGCGTGAGCGCTTGAGTCAGGCGATGCGTGATGCGACGCGCACTGTTGAACGCAAGAGCGGTTATCTTGTTGACGTTGAACTGATCATCAACAACGGTGACATCACGCTTGATCGAGCGCTATACCGTCAGCTATTGGGACCACTCGAACATCTGGTGCGAAATGCCGTGGTTCATGGCATTGAATCACCAGCGATTCGCAAAAAGCGAAACAAGCCCAAGCTTGGCCGAATGACACTGGATGCTTCGCTCGATGGCACTGACCTTGTGCTCAGAATGACTGACGATGGGTCAGGCGTTGATCTGGCGGCAATCAATGCTGAAAGGCAGAATGCCGGGCTTGCCTTGCTGGAATCACAAGCCGAGATGCAACAGGAAATCTTTCGTGCGGGTTTCAGTACCGTGAACCATGCGCATGAAGCGGCTGGTCGTGGACTGGGTCTTGCGGCCGTACAGCAAAGCGTGGTTCAACTGGGTGGAACCGCTCAGTTGGTGTCCAATGCGGGTGAAGGAACGGTGGTGACCTTGCGCGTACCGCAACGGCTTGTGGTCAGTCAGTCGGTACTGGTGAAATCGCGTGGTTCCTTGTTTGCGCTTCCGGTTACAGCGGTAGAGTCAGTGCAGACTGATGTCGATGGTCGTGGTGCGAGTAATAAACGCAAGGCGGTAGCCTTGTCGGCATTGTTGGGACAAGGCGAGTCTTCACGCCCGAGTCACGGGGCTTTGCACACCGCGAGTGCTGCCCGGCCGCAGCTCACCGTCAAGGTGCATGGCAATGAATTGCTTCTCGAGGTTGATGCCGTTATTGGTTATCGAGAGTTGGTCATGCAGCCATTGGGCCCGCAGCTTGCCAGTCTTGAGCGTTTTGTGGGAGGGAGCGTACTTGCTGATGGGCGTCAGGTGTTGATTCTCGATTTATCGCGCATCCTCAACAAGAATGATCCGCGTCCTGTTCCACGACGACGTTTACAGGATGCGCTTCGCCCGGTGGCTTTGCTGGTCGATGACTCGCTGACGTTGCGGGTAGCGGCCGACAGCATGCTGCAAAGTTGGGGTATTGCAACCCGTTTTGCACGTGATGGCCTGGAAGCACTCGACAGCGTCGGTACCAGCGTGCCGGATTTACTGATTATTGACATCGATATGCCACGCTTGGACGGTTTTGGTCTTTTGGAACGTTTGAATGCAGAACTCGGGGACGCGCGACCACCTGTGATTGTTATCAGCAGCCGCGACAACAAGACCGATCGTGACCGTATGGCGGCACTTGGTGCACGGCGTTTTCTGGCCAAACCCTATAAGGAGCGCGAGCTGCAAGAGGCACTGTCTGCCGTCGGACTGCGTTTACCGGATTTGACGATCGCCTGAATTTGCCGAATGCGCCGCATCATTACATCATTCATCGATTGAAGCCTGAGACAAGCGTTGGGATCATTTGGTAAGAACGAACGGTCCGGTATAGCGACGCTTTGTATCACTTGGTGCCATAATCGACAGCCGTACTGCAATGTACGGTTTTCTTTGCTTAATGCTGATTAGGTAACAAGGTCGATTCATGCGTATTGGGATTATTGGTGGTTCGGGATATACGGGTGTTGAGTTGCTGCGCTTGCTGGCACCGCGCGATGACGTCGAGATCGTGTTTGTCAGTTCGCGGGCGCAAGCGGGTAATCGTGTCGACGCTCTGTTTCCGAATCTTCGTGGCTTTTGTGACATCGTCTTTTCAGATCCGGCTGATGTGAGCGATGTCGATTGCGATCTGGTGTTCTTCGCAACCCCTAATGGCACTGCCATGCACCAGGCATCGGCGTTATTGGAACGTGGCGTAAAAATCGTTGATTTGTCGGCCGATTTTCGCTTGCAGGATATAGGCGTCTGGGAGCAATGGTATGGAATGAAGCATGCCTGCCCCGAGCTGGTTGCCGCGGCAGCCTACGGTTTGCCGGAAGTTCATCGTGCAGCCATCAAAGACGCATCGTTGGTAGCCAACCCCGGGTGTTATCCGACAACGGTACAGCTAGGATTTCTGCCTTTGTTGGAAGCGGGTCTGGTTAATGCTGAAACCTTGATTGCCGATGCGAAATCAGGCATTACCGGGGCAGGTCGTGGTGCTTCGGTGCCGATGCTGTTGGCTGAGGCGAGCGATAGTTTCAAGGCTTATGCGGTGGCCGGCCACCGGCATTTGCCGGAAATTGAACAAGGCCTGTCAGCGATGACCCAACGTACTGTTGATCTGACCTTTACGCCGCATCTGTTGCCGATCATTCGTGGAATCCATGCCACCTTGTATGCGGAACTTGATGAAGCCCATCGACATATGACGGTTGATGACTTGCAGACGCTTTTCGCAGACCGATATGTCAGCGAAGCGTTTGTCGATGTCATGCCTCAAGGCAGCCATCCGGAGACGCGTTTTGTGCGTGGTAGCAATATGTGCCGACTGGCGGTTCACAAGCCGCAGAATCGGCATCGTGTCGTGGTGTTGGCGGTAGAAGACAACCTGGTCAAGGGTGCAGCGGGTCAGGCGGTACAAAACATGAATCTGATGTTGGGATTATCCGAGACTGCAGGACTCGAGCTTCCCGCCATGCTGCCCTGATGAACCTTATGCCGTCATCCAGAATTTTGATCTTTGCTCTGACAATCGTCGCGATATTCTGTTTCTCCTTGCTGGGGTATCGTGTTGGGTTGGACGCCCGGCAACCTGGGCTGGCGGCCGCTTTGCCGGACGGTTCGACGGCAGGCGTGCAACAGCAGGTCGCGGTCGATAGAGTGACCCGGGAGCGTGATGTCGCCAGAGAGACGGTCCGTCAATTGCAATCGAGCCTCGCAGACGCTGAGCGCTTGGCGGATGATGATCGAGCAGAACTGGACCTTTATCGGCGCATCGCCTCGGACTCGACGCCTAGCGGATTAAGTATCGACAACGTCAGCCTGGAAGGTAATGCCCTGGCGATTACGCTGATTCAGTCGCGTGGCCGCAAATCGGTCAATGGAATTGTCCAGGTGGCTTTGACACGGAGCAAGGGCGATCAGGTCGAACGGCTGTTGTTGCCTGCTAGCAGTGGCGAAACTGATATTGGCTTTGATTTTCGCTTTTTTGAGACAATTGAGTTGCCGATTGCCGGGCTGGATGGGTTCCCACCTCAGCAGCTCGAAATAGAGGTGCGCCCTAGCGGCGAGGCCTACAAGGCGTTCAAAGCCGAATTTCCCTGGGAAGAAGTGATCCGGTAGGCCGGGAACTATGTACCTTAATACTTGACTAAATTAGTCGGTCATGTAAACTGACCCTTGTAAATGCAAATGAGAGGAATTCCCAAATGAGTGCAGAAGAAGTCAGCATTGACGACTTCGAGATGCCTGATCCGCTGGTCTTTACAGACTCGGCGGCGCTGAAAGTCAAGGAACTGATTGATGAGGAAGGCAACCCGGATCTCAAATTGCGTGTATTCGTCTCTGGTGGCGGGTGCAGTGGGTTTCAGTATGGTTTTACCTTCGACGAGGTCATTAACGAAGGCGACACTGAAGTTCAGAAAGAAGGTGTCAAGTTGTTGATAGATCCGATGAGTTTTCAGTACCTGACGGGCGCTGAGATTGACTACACAGAAGGTCTCGAAGGGTCTCAGTTCGTGATTCGCAATCCGAATGCAACAACAACCTGTGGGTGCGGTTCCTCGTTCTCGGTCTGAAAAAGAGCCCATTCTTTTCGCTACGACCAACTGATAAGCGCGTCCCGAATAAATCGGATAACTCCGTCGCTTTGTCGACGGTTGGCTTTACGCTAATTCATACACCAGAAGCTTGGTTTTGAGGTATCACGCTGCGCTCGAGTAGCACATTGGTGTCTTTGTGGGCCCTTGCGGGCCCATCTATCGAAGCCTTTTAGTCTGTCGTTTCTTCAAGTGCTGCGAAACGGGCTTCTTGAGCATTTGGAATGACACTGCGCATCTGCGCGATCATTTCATCTGATACTGCCTTGAGTTCCGTTCGGTAAGCTTTTGCGATAGGCGCAGCTGCTGGCAACTCGATTTTCAGCGGATCAACGTGCTTTTTATTCTTGCGGAATTCATAGTGCAGATGCGTTCCCGTCACTCGTCCTGTGCGGCCTACATAACCGATGACATCACCTTGCTTGACACGCTTTCCAACTTTGGACTTGTCCGAGATGCGTGACATGTGGGCATACAAGGTGCTGATGGTGTCGCCATGTTGCAGAACGACGGTCTTGCCATAGGCTGATTTGCTACCAGAAAATTTGACGACGCCATCGGCTGTGGCGTAGATCGGTGAGCCATGCGGTGCGCCGTAATCAACACCCCGATGAGCACGAATCTGGTGCAAAACCGGATGCAGGCGATTGGGATCAAATTTTGATGTTATGCGGACGACATCCACTGGGTGTCGTAAAAAAGTACGCCGTTTCGATTGACCATCTGGCGAGTAGTAGTCGGTTTCGCCTTCATTGTTGGTGAACCGAATGGCGCGATGAGTTCTGCCGCCCCTGACGAATTCTGCCGCCAGGATATCGCCATCGCCTATGTATCTTCCTTCGCGATACAGGCGGTCATAAACGATGCTGAAATGATCGCCCTTGCGTATGTCGCGAGCAAAATCGAGTTCCCACTGGAAGATCCGCGCCAGCTCCATGATGGTGGATTGTTTGAGGTTGGCTTGCTCGGCTGCCAGGTACAAGGATTGTTCGATGGTGCCAGACGTGACGACACGTTCCTTTTCGACCGGCAAGTCGATAGACGCGACAGCAAAGTCATTCGCTGAGCGGCGAACGGTTATCCGTTTGTTCTGGCCTACCTTTGTGCTCAGGCTATGAAAATCACCGTTGGGCAATTGCGTTATGAACAATTCTTGACCGATCTTGAGGTTCGACAGGTGTTTTTTGACTATGTCGTCGGTCAGTAGCTGTGGCATGTGCTCAATCTTCACGCCGTGGTCATTCAGGATGCCGGACAAGGTATTGCCGGAGGCAACCTTGACGACTGTTTTGTTCGCACCTGTAGGACTTTCGGCTTGATCCTTCACCGCTTTTAGCGCTGGATGGTTGACCAGTGTAGAGACGGTTACCGTGCGTGGTGCGTCCTGCCGACCGTCGGGCGTCAAGGCATCCAGTTCACCGAACAAGGGTAATTCGGCGGCGAGTTGTGCCGCGCTGTCTTTGACCTGGTGTTCAGAGTGGTCTGCGACGCCAGGTAGGGCGGATTTGAAGAAGTGGGTATTACCGGTGTTGCTTAAGGCATCACTGGAGTCATCGAAGAAGAAGGTCGGCTTGAGTACGGTGGCGATGCGGGAAATTGCCGCCGGTGGCGCTTCCTCGACCGTGCCGGTGCTGCTGGTCGTCCAGAGAATGCCACCAGCAACAGCAACCAGAGCCGCCGTCAGCTTTCGCGAGTGACTGAACGATGGTTCAGGTTCCGCATTCAGACGCACGGCGCCTGAAGATGCTGCGCGACCAGAATTACGCGATGCTCTGGCTGGAGCAGCGATTTTCAATCCACGCAAAAACCTGAATCCTCGGGACTTACCGCGACCGGCCTCGGCACTGAACAGAGAATGGGTGAAATCCACAGAGTGGGGGCGGAATGGGGCGTTTTTGCTGCTCAACGCAATGATCCGTTTATCAGTTGTTTATAAGATGGGCGCATAGATTTTCGTTATAGTCTTACTGCAACGCTCCAAAGCCGGTAATTGTAGAACAATCCTGCGTAAAAGGTGGGGCTTCACTGCTTGCAACATCTTTAATTTACCTTTTCTACACTTCCTCAAC
>CAYULV010000172.1:6365-8510 GCA_964445655.1 uncultured Granulosicoccaceae bacterium
GTGGGGCTTCACTGCTTGCAACATCTTTAATTTACCTTTTCTACACTTCCTCAACTCATACGTTAAGCCTGAAGAATCATGCGTTCCGCTTCATCACCCCATTCCAGCCTCTCCACAGGCGATTTTCCCCCGATCGATGATCAGATTGCGTTGATATCGCGGGGGGCTGACGAAATACTGGTGCTTGACGATCTGCGGCAGCGCCTCAAGGAAGGACGGCCCTTGCGGATCAAGGCTGGATTCGATCCCACCGCACCGGATTTGCATTTGGGTCATACGGTGTTGCTGAACAAGATGCGACAGTTTCAGGACCTTGGGCATCAGGTGATTTTTCTGATTGGCGATTTTACCGGGCGTATCGGGGATCCCAGCGGTCGTAACGCTACGCGCCCGCCGCTGGATGACGAGGCGATTCTTGCCAATGCTCAAACGTATAAGGAACAGGTTTTCAAGATCCTCGATCCAGAACGCACAGAGGTCAGGTTCAACGCAGAGTGGTTCGGGCCGATGAGTGCGAGTGATCTGATCCGTCTGGCCTCGCGACAGACGCTCGCGCGTATGCTCGAGCGGGATGATTTTTCCAAGCGTTACCGCGAGCAGCAACCGATTGCCCTGCACGAATTCTTGTATCCAATGGTTCAGGGCTATGACTCTGTGGCGCTGCAGGCAGATGTCGAGCTAGGGGGGACGGATCAGAAATTCAACCTGCTGATGGGGCGTGAACTGCAAAAAGGCAATGGGCAGCCGCCGCAGATTGTTCTGACGATGCCACTGCTCGAGGGTTTGGATGGCGTCAAAAAAATGTCCAAGTCGCTCGACAACTACGTGGGTGTTGATGACGCGCCCGATGAGATGTTCGGTAAATTGATGTCGATACCGGATGACATCATGTGGCGTTATTTCGACCTGATCAGCCTTAGAAGCAATGAGGAAATTGAGGCTTATCGCAAAGCGATCTCGGAGGGCATGAATCCGCGAGATGTGAAATTCGAGCTGGGCCTCGAAATTGTCGAGCGTTATCACAGCAAAACGGCGGCGGTTTCTGCCAAGGATGCCTTTATCAATCGCTTCAAGCATGGACAGCTCCCAGAGGATCTCGAGACGGTCGCGATTGCCGTCGGTGATGGACGGCCTCTGGCCAATCTACTTGTCGATGCCGGGTTGACCAGTGGCACATCGGACTCGCACCGGATGATCAAGGCTGGCGCGGTCAAGATCGATGGTCACAAGACTGATGACGGCAAACAGTTGATGCAGGCTGGAAGTACTCTGGTGCTCCAGGTTGGTAAACGTCGAATTGCACGAATTGCCCTACAAAAATAGGCATTTTTGAACATCTGCTAGCATTTCGAGATGGCGTCGCGATGGCGTCTGACAGGAGCCTGAGTCGACCGGATTGAATTTATTTTCGGCTTACTTTAAAAAAGCGGTTGACCTTTGCGCCGAGGGTCTTATACTTCGCCGCCTCGCTTCATTGTTGAGCTGCTTCGCAACCGCCGCAAGATTGGGTGGTAGGCAAGTAACCTGGCTTTGAAGATTGAGCGAATTTTTTTCAAATTCGATGTTGACGGAGTGAGAGAACGTGGTAAACTTCTCGAACTCGGCCAAGCGGAATTGCTCCGCGAAGTACGGCCCGCTCTTTTACAATTGAATCAAGTAACTTACATGGGTGCTTGTGTTGCGTTGGTTGCCTTGCAATAAACGTAATGAAAGTACCTAAGTCTAAGCTTTAATCTTTAGTTAGTTTTTGATCGATTAAGGGCTAGATTTCGGACTATTCATTCAAATAGCTTTAGCGTCGAAGGGCGCCTTGGATAATCTTCGGATTTGAAAAGAAAACTATTAAACTGAAGAGTTTGATCCTGGCTCAGATTGAACGCTGGCGGTATGCTTAACACATGCAAGTCGAACGGTAACAGCAGAGCTTGCTCTGGCTGACGAGTGGCGGACGGGTGAGTAACACTTAGGAATCTATCCAGTAGCTGGGGATAACGTGTGGAAACGCACGCTAATACCGAATACGCACTACGGTGGAAAGAGGGGGATCTTCGGACCTCTCACTATTGGCTGAGCCTAAGCCGGATTAGCTTGTTGGTGGGGTAATGGCCTACCAAGGCGACGATCCGTAGCTGGTCTGAGAGGACG
>CAYULV010000173.1:0-8413 GCA_964445655.1 uncultured Granulosicoccaceae bacterium
ACGGTCAACAGCCGCTTCGTCACTTACGTCAAGCTGCACGGCATGGCCACCAATGTCGGTAGCGACTCTCTCGGCACCCTCACCGTCAAAGTCGAGAATCCCGACTTGGGCGCCCAAGGCCGATAAATGGCGTGCTGTGGCTGCGCCCAGCCCGCTTGCAGCTCCAGTGACTACGGCGACTTGACCTTCGATTTTCATGCGTTGTTTTGACTCTAAATATCTGTCCTCATTATGATTTACAACGATCTGTAGTCAACCCTTGTCGCGTTAATTCGTGGAGATCTGACGCATATGGGTAGAATCCCATATGCTCGATGTCCTGACTCACACAGTAAACGACTTTCGCACATTAGCTTTACTGAGCTGCCAGCAATGAGGCATTTCCCCCAGCGGCTGTTGTATCGATACAAAGATGCCGCTCAAGAACACACGAATCTCGCATATCGTCACTTGCGATGAGAGGTATCAGTGCACCATTTCTTTGCGCAAGTGCGGTTCGTGCTGATTTGAGATCATCGAGATTTGACCACAATGCCACTGCTTCAAAGCCGTGAAGCTCGGATAACGCTGCTCGATCAAGATAGCCCGAAAAGGTATTTGTGCCTGACAGACCGGGCGCAATGCCAATCGAATTACATCCTGATTCGGCAGCCAAAGCCATCTGTCGCACGGCATCTTCACTTGAGGGGCCAAGACATAAAATAGTGCCTCTCGCGAAAACAGACCATCGATTGGACTCACCTGTTGGGCCCGGCATGTCGACCGATTCGAGTGCGGAATGCGAATTGGTGATTGCATTGTCCAGCGCTGACTGCACTGCGCGGATATCGACCCCATCGCCGGTAATTATCTCGTGTTCAGGCCGCGAGAGTCGCTTGAAGCGTTTGACATAGTGCGGTCCACCCGCCTTTGGCCCGGTACCTGATAATCCTTCGCCACCAAATGGTTGTGATCCGACCACGGCTCCGATCTGATTTCGGTTGACGTAGATGTTGCCGACATTCAATTTGCTGGTTATGTGTTGCACGCGATCGTCAATTCGCGTGTGCAAACCAAACGTCAGACCATATCCGCTTGCATTGATATCCTCGACTATCTTGTCAATGTCCATGGCATCAAATGTGGTGATATGTAGTACCGGTCCGAATATCTCTTTCTCCAGTGACTGGATACCGTCGACGGCAATAACAGCGGGACCGATAAACAAACCACTTGTAGGTGCATCGAGTTGCTTGAGCAGTTTTTCCTCACTTCGGGCGACTGCGATATGATCCAGTATTTCTTGCCGAGCCGTGCTGGTGATCACCGGACCGACGTCTGATGACATTTTTTTGGAGTCCGATACTTCCAGCTCATCCATCGCGCCATACAGCATCGTCAGGAAATCGTCGGCAATATCCTTTTGCAGATACAACATACGTAATGCAGAGCAGCGTTGTCCGCATGAGCGAAAGGCAGAATCTACGATGTCTCTGACGGCCTGCTCTGGCAATGCACTGGAATCGACAATCATCGCGTTGAGTCCGCCGGTTTCAGCTATAAACGTCGAGTCTGGTTCCAAAGCCGAGGCTGCACTGCGATAGATCAACTGCGCTACCCCGGTTGAACCGGTAAAACAAATTCCATTGATGCGTGGATCAGTGGTCATCTTCGCGCCCACGATGGATCCTTGACCCGGAAGAAGTTGAAGAGCCGAATGTGGCACGCCGGCCTCATGCAGGAGTCTGATGCCAATGGACGCGATGATCGGCGTTGGTTCGGCAGGTTTTGCGATAACGCCATTGCCGGCAGCCAGTGCCGCTGAAATCTGTCCCGTGAAGATCGCCAGAGGAAAGTTCCACGGTGAGATGCAGCTAATGATCCCCCGTTCGGGTAATTCTTCCAGACGGACCGCTTCTTCAGCATAGTAACGAAGAAAATCAACCGCCTCCCTGATTTCTGCGATCGCATCGAGTGCAGTCTTGCCAGCCTCTCGACAAAGCGCCGCAAAGATCTCGCCGGAATTTTTCTCATACAAATCTGCAGCTTGGTGCAAAACAACGCGTCGCTCTTCCGCCGTGGCACGTGACCAGGATTCAGCCGCTTCCAGTGCCAGTTCTACATCGCCCAATGTTGCTCGCGACACTGATCCAACCTGATCGTTTGGACTATTTGGTGAGAACACAGGTTCGGGTGCTTGCGAAACCGTTGTCCCGCTAATCATCGGGCCTGCTTCCCATTGATATGTCATGAAACGATTTCGAGCGGCATGAAAAGCATCAATGTCATCGTAATTGCGCATATCCCAGCCGCGGGAATTAGCTCGTTGTGGCTGATACAAGTCAGCCGGCTTGACGACATTTGTGTTGGCTTCGTTGTCAGCGGCGGCCAGGATCAGAAAAGGATCTTGTGCAATGAGTTCAGGTGCGACCTTTTCATCGACGACCTGGTTAATAAATGAGGAATTTGCACCGTTCTCAAGTAATCTGCGCACCAGATAGGCGAGTAGATCGCGGTGTGTGCCAACCGGTGCATAAATTCTGCAGTTTGTACCGTGTTGCTGCAATACCAGCTTATGAAGTAACTCCCCCATGCCGTGAAGGCGTTGAAATTCAAAATTTCTATTGTTTCCAGCCATCGTTAGGATGGCAGTGACAGTATGCGCATTGTGTGTTGCAAACTGCGGATATAGCCGATTTGAATAATCCAGTAGTTTGCGAGCGCAGCAAATATAGGAAACATCGGTAGCAGCTTTGTGAGTGTACACAGGGAAATCACTGACACTATCAACCTGGGCCTGTTTGATTTCCGAATCCCAGTAAGCCCCCTTGACGAGTCGAACCATAAAGTTTCGATCAAGCTCTTTGGCAAGCTCATATAACCAGTCAATTACCGCGGCAGCACGTTTGCCATAGGCTTGAACCACCACACCGAAGCCATCCCATCCGGCAAAATCCGGGTCTCTGACTACCTGTTCAATTACGTCGAGTGACAGATCAAGCCGGTCGGCCTCCTCGGCATCGATGTTGAGCCCCATGCGGGCGTTTCTCGCAATCAACGCGAGCTGTTTTACCTTCGGTACCAGCTCCTGTAACACTCGCTCACGATGGCTGACCTCATAGCGAGGGTGTAGTGCGGATAATTTGATGGATATGCCCGGGTTATTGCGCGTGTCGGTATCGGTTGCACGCACAGATAAAAACTCGATGGTTTCACGATAGGCATTGAAAAATGCGGTTGCATCGGTAGCGGTCATGGCCGCTTCACCGAGCATGTCATAAGAGTAGGTAAACCCTAGCTCTTCCTGTGCATTGCCACGTTCAACCGCATCGGCGATAGTCTCACCCAAAACGAACTGATGGCCCATTTCCTTCATGGCGCGTTTGACCGCTGCTCTGATAACGGGCTCGCCAAGGCGACGAACTGCGCTATGTAGTGTCTGTGCCAGACCACCCGTATCCGAATCCTGCAAAACCTTGCCGGTAAGCAGAAGTGCCCATGTTGATGCATTCACCAGAGAAGAGCTGGATTTTCCAAGATGTTCTCCCCAGGAAGATGGCGCAATCTTGTCTTCAATCAGTTCATCGATTGTTTGTTCGTCCGGGACACGGAGCAACGCTTCCGCAAGACACATGAGGGCAACACCTTCATCGCTCGAGAGTCCGTATTCGGCCAGGAACACCTCCATCAAGCCGGGATTTCCTGCCTGGCGTATTTCATGAATGAGCGCGGCAGCATCAGCAGATGCCGTATTGCGAACCACGTTGTCCGGACCATATAGTTCTGCCAGTTCTGACAGGACCGTGAATTCATCCTCCCGATGGACGCTTCTGATGTGGGTTCTGATTTTGTTTAGATTACTCAAGAGCCTGACTCCTATATCGCTGGGCTCAGTTTATCGACAATAGAGAAGACTTAATTCCTTGAAATGGTATATTAAGAGTCATTTGCAGCTAAATTATGCAGATTAGGGGGGTTATGTATGGCGAAATCTACCGAAAATGGCCTGCTGGACCAATTTGATCGGAAAATTCTAACCATATTGGCAAGCGACGGACGTATCGCGATTACGGATCTTGCCAAGAAGCTTGGCATGTCGAAGACTCCCTGTGGCGTCAGACTGAAGCGCCTGATCAAAGATGAGTACATTCTCGGTTTCAAAGCCATCCTGAATCCCGTGAAACTTGATATGAATCACGTTGCCTTTGTCGAAGTAAAACTGCAGGATACGAAAGAAGCAGCACTTCAGGCTTTCAACAAGGCCGTTCATGAAATTGCAGAAATCGAGCAATGCCACATGGTGGCCGGTCCGTTTGACTATCTACTCAAGGTACGAACAAAAGATATCACTGCCTATCGGCGTGTCCTAGGAGAACGCATCACGAGTTTGCCACATGTGGCAAGCTCATCAACTTATGTGACCATGGAGTCTGTGAAAGAAGGCGGAAGCTGATCTGGCTGGAACGAAAAATATCCGCCAGTGTAAGTAACGGAGATAATTCCGTCAGATAAAAGTGTGACGTGTATGTTTTAAAATATGCAAATAGATAATCTAAATCGAGATCACTATTTTCCCCTGCTCAAAGTCGGCCTGTGCTTTTCTGTGTACCGACTTGATCAAAATTGAACGAATTTATTGAATTATTTTTGGAATCGTGATTATTCAGTGAATAATATTCTGGAGAATAATATCGACTAATTCGAAATTCAGCACCAAATATGCCTTCGGTAAGGTTCCTTACCTTGAATGCCATGATTCAACATTGGAAGATTGTGGCAACTGGTAATGTAAACGTATTCTGTTGTATCGAAGCTCGTTTCCGACTATTGATTCTCAGGGCCAATCCGTTCGAAATATTCTATTGCTTACTTCAGTCTGTGCAGTTCAGGAAAATACTCCTGGGGCGCGGCCATATGCTGAGAACTCTCCAAATCCATGTGACGGATACTTGATTCAATTTGAAGAGACCGCAAAGCTGGCCCGAATCAAGTAGCGTTCACACTTTAATGAACGCTCAAGGGAAGTTGACGGATAAATAAGGACATTTACCTACCGATCGCTCCACTTCATTGTATATTGACACTAGACCTTGTATAAACGGACAGAATATCTGTATCTAAAAAATGTTGAGCGTTTAGAATAAGACTCCACTTTGGTACATGGTAAAGAATAGTTTTAATTCAATATTAATAATTGTTAGTAAACAGATTAGGACAGAAGTTGTAATTATGAACGCACGTAGAGAAGCTTTACTTTCACTTGCACTACTGACAATTGTCAGTACTTCATGTGCAACCGTACCGACTAAACAAGATTTTCAAAGCGGAGTACAGTCGGCGCAAAAACGCGTTTCGAGCGGCTTTTCGAGCGGCTTGAATCGATTGAAAGTTAAGGGTCCGAGCACATCGAGTAAACAATCCAATGATGTGCAAGCTATCGTGAGTCAATACCCACTGAATCAGGTTCCTCACACACTCTTGAAAAAGCCGGTAGCTGAAGGTCGGTTAACTTCTGGGCACGGTTATCGTTTTAGTCCAACCGGTGTGCCGATTCCTAAAAAGCATAAAGGAGTGGATTACGCAGCACCAGCAGGAACACCAATTTATGCCGCAGGTGATGGCACGATTGTCAAGCATTACACCAGTAAAAGTTACGGAAAATATATTCGTATTGAGCATGCAAATGGCTTTTTTACGGCTTACGCTCATATGCAGGATTTCGCGGACGGCCTTTCCGTGGGGTCTGGAGTATCTAAAGGTCAAGTTATAGGCAATATTGGTACAACCGGTCGTTCAAGTGGTCCGCATTTGCATTTTGAATTAATACACCAGGGTAAATTCATAGACCCGTTGTTTGCTTCATTGCCTCCGCAAAATGCTGAAATCAATTAATTAGTTTCTGCTTAAATTTCAGGTAGCGATCGAAATGGTGCCAGCTGACCAGCTTAGAAGCTGGCTCTACCACCGGCGAATACCTGTCTATTGTGTTTTAGGAATAGCTCTACTGTCTCTATTGGCAGTAGCTATTGAGCGTCGTTTATCTCAATGGGTCCTTTCAGAGTTAACTGAACAGGCAAGCAGGATGCAAATTGCAATTTCCGCTGAGGAAATGTCATTAAGCCTCCTGCGTTGGGAGCCGCGTGTAAGCGTTGATCAGCTAAGCATAGCTGCCTTTTCACATGAACCTGTCGTTGAATATTCAGATGTGAATGTCAGCCTGAATTGGTTGGATTTATTCAGGAAAAAACTGGCAATCAGGAATTTAACTATTACCAATGCTCGATTGAATTTGCTGGTTGACGATGAAGGGAAAAATAATTGGAGCCCTTTGTTTGATGCACTGAATGCGAATCAGAACGAAGACGGATTTGATTTTCAATTGGTTCGGCTTGATATGCCAGGTATCGAGCTTGAATATATAAACGACAAGTACGACCATTCAGGATTGCTTGAAATGCAAGGGCAATGGTTTAACAATGACTCTTCGGTGGAGTCTGAATTTGTCGCAACTGGAGATATTAATTTTCTACCAGTAGCACTGGAAGCAAAATTTGATTCAGTGTTGTCAGGAAATTTAATTCCGCAATCTGGCGATTTCAGGTTAAGCGGGATGCTGGACAGCTTAACGCTGAAAATAGATTCCATTGTAAAAAATACTGAATCGTTCGAGGATGCTCAGCTTGCTTTTAGCTTGGAAGGACAGTCTTTGGATAAGACGCTTAGTCAGTTAAATCTGGCGAAATCTTCCCTGTCGTCCGTTTCTATTCAAGGGTCGTCCCATTACAATAGTAAAAATATTCTAGTAGGCGAAATAAACGCTCGCTTGGATGAAAGCTCCGCCAACGCTGAATTCTCGGCTGAGGGTTTGCTGGAGAACAAAGAAAATTCTGGCAAAAAAATTACAGGCTCACTGACTGCGGATAACTTGTACTTGGACTCTATTTTAGGGTTCGAAAAAGTAACCGGTACAAACATGCCTGACGATCAGCGCCCCGATGTTGATAGTCGATTGTTTAGCTCTACACCGTTGTTACCTAACAATCCTTTCAAAGGCATTGACTTGGATCTAAGTGTTAACGTTGCGAGTCTTTATAGTGGTCGGCTTCACGTAAACGATATGTTGATGTCAATCACCGCCGACAACAAAAGCATGTCAATTAATCTGGCCAGTGATGATGTTGGTAAAGGACGTTTTAGTGGGGTTTACGCTGTAAACAGCTCGGATGACGGGCTACATGGCAAACTCTCTGCACAGGTTCAGCGAGTCCCAATCAGTGATGTTATATCTTTATTGGATCTGCCAGACGGGGTGGCCAGTGGAACGCTTAGTGGAGATGCGAGCTTTTGGGTAACGGGGAAAACCGAAGCAGAACTTGCCAGCAGCCTTGATGGAGGCATGTTCATGCTGATCGAGGACGGCAAACTGGACTCCTTGATAGTTGAAATGGCTGGAATCGATTTAATGGAATCCGTCAGTCTTGTTGCCAAAAAGGACATACAACATTCCGATATTCGGTGCGGATATATGGATATCCAGGCCGATAAAGGCCAAGTAGTTATCAAGGATTTTATTGTTGATACAGAGGACAGCGTGTTTCTCGCGACCGGCAAGCTTGATCTTGTTGAGGAACGAGTGAATATAAAATTCTCACCGCACCCTCGGGATACCAGTTTTTTTGCCGCTACTACACCCGTTCATATTGTAGGTTCTTTGACGAACCCGAAAATTCGCCCAGGAAAAAAACTGTATACGAGGCTTGCTCTAGCGGCAGCTATGGCCGCCTTGGTTGGCCCTGCAGCCATTGTTTTACCATTTGTAGAAATGGGTGATGGTGGCGAAAAATCATATTGCTCGGAGCTGTTTGGTAAATGATTCAGAAAATATCCGCAATAATATTACTGTGTACATCTGTGGCGAGCTGTGGCGCCATACAGTCAAGGCTGCAAGGGGATGCTGGCGACCAGAAAGCGGTGGCTCGAGCTGTTAAGGCTGACCTGGTAAGCAGCGATGCTATAGATGCAGCACCTTTGACAGTTCGTACGGATGCAAAAAAAATCATCCTGACTGGATTTGTGGATAGTGTTGAAGAGAGTCAGGCAGCCGAAAAATTAACCCGCGAAGGCTATCCAGACTATTTAGTTATTAATGACATTCAGGTCAAATAAATAGCGATGCTATTTAACTCTTCAGCAAAGTAGTATCAGAATATAGCTTGTTCTCTAAACCAAAGGGCTCAGGTAAAGTGTATTAACCGAATATGCCGTTGAATGGGATGCCTACTCTCAACATTTCATCAATCTGGTGGTCTGTCGTCATATCGCTGTCAATCCAAATACAAGCTCGATAACAGCAAAAAAGCTAATAATACATCTACCGCTATGCCAATCCAGATGGCACCTAACGAGCATCTATCAACGAGCGTAAAGGTAGTTT
>CAYULV010000174.1:0-8388 GCA_964445655.1 uncultured Granulosicoccaceae bacterium
GCCAAGGGATACGTCTTCCCGACAACCAAAGCGCCACCGTTTCATCATCGCGCACTTCAAGCCAGTGCGCGAACGCACCTTCACCAATTCTTCCTACACGGTTATCACCAAGCCATTGAGCCGGTATGGCACTAACCATTCTGCCGATTGTATGCCAGTCAACACCCCACTTGCGCAAGACGGATATTGACCGACGCTGAGTCAGGCAACTGCCCGCCAATGTTCCATCTGGCAACAGTACTTTCTCGCCGGTTTTTTTAACCTTCAAAGAACCCAATTGGTAATCACCATCGGGCATGGCAGTAGCAGCAGTGGCATCGGTAACGCTGTACAAATCAGGAATTGATCGTCGGGCCGCATCAAAACCCGCCTGGTCAACGTGTAAACCATCGGTAATGATTTCGGCATATCGTGCATAGGCCAAAGCGGCGGTAGCCGCCCCCCCTTTTCGATGTGAGACCGGACTCATTGCATTGTAGAGATGCGTGACACCACAACCTGCTTCCAGTGCGCGTTTGGCTTCGTGCCATGAACACATCGTATGACCCAACTGGGCTTTCACACGATAACGCTGACACAGAGCAATCAAATCGCCATGAGGATCAATTTCCGGCGCGTACGTAACAATTTTGATCACGCCAGAGTCAAACCACGATTCAAGCTGTTCGAGGTGCAAGCTGGCAGCAAACGGTGGTTGGGCACCCAGCTTGTCCGGGCTGATAAAGGGTCCTTCCAGATGTGCCCCGAGCAATGTCGCCGACTCAGAATCGGACTCTCTCATTACTTGCACAACACTGTCGACAAAGCGTGATATTTCATCAAACGGTGCAGTGACCGATGTTGCCAACATCGAACCGGTACCATGTTGAGCATGAGTTCGCAGCATGCCGCGAATCGCCGCATCACCACTCATGCAATCGTGACCACCACCGCCATGTACATGCAGGTCCACCGGCGCAGGCAGAAATAACGAAGCCGATTCTGGAACCTCTCTGGGTTCGAAAGATCTGACCACAAGGTCGTGCTGACACGCAGCGTCGACAAACCCGTCTGGCGTCCACCAATGGCCAATTGTCTGTGTGACTATCTTGCTCACTTGGCTCACCTATCCTTGAAATTCATGCGCAGATGCCCAACGATCAGGACAAAACCCGCAATGCGAATATTCAAGCAAGTACTCGTTGACCCATTCCTTGAGTGCGTGTCGAACGCTGACCCTGGAAACAGAGAATTGCTCCATGAGTTCACGCTCTGTGGACAACACTTGCGCTGGTTTGAATTGACCATTGGTAATACTGTTGGGAACATCGTTCGCGATCTGCAGGTACGTCGGCCCGCTCATGTTACGCTCGTTTTTGTGACTGACACAAAGAATAAAGACCACTGAAGGCATCCCCTCTGGGTGTCTGAATACGTTGTCGAGTCAATGAGTTCAGACGAGGAAGGTAGACATCAGCCAAGCCACCGACAATATAGACAGGCAAGGCGTCTGGCACCAGCTGAATCAATCGCTCACATTGGGCGGCCCCCTCGTTCAATAATGCATCGGCCAATGCGTCACCACGCTCTGCAGCTGATACGATCATCGGCGCCAAACTTGCCAGCTCTGTCGATCGAGTTTCGGTTGACCATACCTGAATTTCTGATACGTTCTGGCCAACGCGGCTCTGCAACAGATTGAGAACCATGGGTATATCAGCCCCTAGCTGACAAGTATCGCGGTGCCAAAGATAGGCATTGACAAGTTTGAGCCCCAACCACGCGCCCGAGCCTTCATCACCAGCAGGAAAACCCCAGCCTCCAGCCATATTGTCGACACCGGACTCATCAATCCAGTGCAACACACTGCCGGTGCCCATGGCGAGACAAGCCCCCGGTTCTCCACCAGTCGCACCCAACAGTTGTGCATGGCCATCGGTGACCAGAACAGGAGAGAGCTCTTGTGGGACAAGCTCCAGGAATTGCTTTCGCCGCTCACTCTGCAATGAGCCTGAAAGGCCCATACAAATTTTCGATGGCATCCAGTCGCTGGATTCACCAAGCTGGTCAGCTAGTGAAGAAATTCCTTGACTGATATGCATCCAGGCTTGTTCTACGCCTAGGGTAAGGCTCGCAGGTCCGTCTTTGGCAGTCGCAAGCAAATGGCCATCAACATCAAAAGCACCCAGCCGACAACCGCTACCGCCGCCATCCACCACGACTATAAGATTCTCCTTGCTCACAACCTGATTCGCTTTTGCCTTGGTAATTGTATTTAGTTGGTATTGTAGTTTTTTTGAGTACCCGACAATAACCAAATCCCGATAAAGACTTAAACAGGTATGTTCGGTGGCTTTCTCGACAAGACTCCAAAGCAGGCTCTGATCATGGGCGTAGTCATCACACTCGACGCGAAAGAACTGATAATGCTCGCTACAGGGTCATCGACAGCCACAGCCACGATCGTGACCAAGGTGTTTGCAGGGCCGATTACATCCATGGTCAGCGCCTCAGCGATTAAACGACATCCAAATTGTAAAGTCGTCGTCGATGAAGTGGCCGCTGAATATCTGCAGGGCAGGGAATACTACGAATTCGTCTTCAAGAACGAACCTGAGCGGGCGAATTACCGCTAGACTGACCTTGGTTCGGCAAATTCGAATTGCGAGATACACATCGCCCTGCAACTTATATATTCGCGACATCGTCCGCGCGCTGAGTGCGAAAGAATTGGATGCGAACAAAATGGACTTTTGACAAGATCCTGACAGTCGAGACAGTCGAATTTTCGAGCCTGAGCGGGTCCTTTGCCCGGACAACGGGTGCCCCTGATTAGACAAATTGAGAGCGCGTCAGGGGAATGTCAGCTTATTTCGACAATAATTATCCGTAATAACGGCAATCTTGCCACATTTCTACATGAGTACCGTTGACACAGACAGAGACCAAATAATTAAATAAAAACGGGCTGATATCAGAACTACCCCACGGCGCAAACGTCATAATGTCGATGAGCGGAGGAATCAGACCGTTTTCACCAGCTTACAAGTTTGTGAACGCTTACAGAATTAGTATTGCCAACGAGTCTGGAATATGTTTTATGGGCCAAGTGGCCACGTCTGCGTTCGGCGATTTCTACTATCTTTGAGCTTTCACGTATATATTTGATCAACAGCTATAAATCTTACAGATTTTTATTCAATAGACTTGTAGATGGGCAGGAAATATCAGCATTGATTCATAGCAGACCTTACTATAAACATTGGCTCATTCGTGCAATTTTTTGAATACATAAAACGCAGTTTTCTCAGTTCCAAGGATATGAGCTCCTTGCCTGAGCGTGTTCAACATTCCTTGCAACAGCGAGAGCGAACAAACGAGGTTGTCGTACGTGTTATTCAGCTGACGATTGTCGTCATGTTTTCGACACTTTATTCGTTAGCGACCAAAGCGGGACAGGCGGAAGATTTCCAACCTGTTCCTTATGTACTGGCAGCTTACATTGCCCTTTCCCTGATTGGACTTCTGTGGTCAATCAAGACCGAGCTACCTAGCTGGGCGGTTTACTGCTCAATACTAATTGACTTCACATTGCTCTATGCACTGATGATCAGTTTTCATTATCAGTACGATCAGCCGGCATCTTTCATATTGAAATCACCGACTCTTCTCTATGTATTTATTTTCATTTCTTTAAGAGCGTTGCGCCTTGAATGGAAATATGTAGCAGCCGCCGGCCTCACTGGCGCCGTTGGATGGATATTGGTTGTCATTTATGTCACAACAATCGAGCCTGACGACACGATGATTACGCGCTCGTACATTCAATACCTGACATCCAACTCCATACTTATCGGCGCAGAAATCGATAAAGTTATCTCAATTCTTGCGGTGACCGGAATTTTGACTCTGGTTGTTAATGGATCCAACAATCTCCTCGTAACAGCGACTACGGAAAAAACTGCTGCCAGAGAACTATCTCGCTTCTTCGACAAGCGTATTGCGCATGATATTCGCTCCAGTCAAGAAGTGTTGAAGGCCGGGCAGGGAGAACGTAGAAACACGGCCGTTATCAATATCGACATCAGAGGTTTTTCAGTTATTGCAGCTAAACGCGAACCCTCGGAAATCATGCGTTTACTATCCACTTATCAAGGAAGAGTCTTACCCATTCTTCAGGAACATGGCGCCATCATCGACAAATTCATGGGCGATGGCATCATGGCGACCTTCGGTATTGATAATGACGAACTCCCTTTTGCACGAAAGTCCATAGAAGCAGCTGAATCAATACTGCTTGACAGTAAAAAATGGAAGCATGACGAGCCTCTGTTAGCGGCTGCAGGTATATCCAATATAGGGATCGGCATTGCTTATGGAACGGTTGCATTTGGAGCAGTTGGCCAAGGCGAGCGCCTTGAGATGACGGTAATTGGCTCGCCCGTAAACACTTCAGCCAAATTGGAAAAGCATAACAAAGTGCTCAAGACAAATTGTATTGTCTCGCGTCAAACATGGGACAAAGCTATCAGCGAAGGCTATGTGGCCAACTTGGAGTTCGAATTCAGGAAAAGCCCTATTGAGGGCATCGAAGGGCCGAAAGATATCGTGATATTGAAAATGTAGAATTCGGACCTGTTTGACGATACTAGATAAAAAAGCGGCCTCGGTATAATCTATACATTCCTTTGAGATGGAATATATGATGAAACTAGTATTGCTGCTCACTGCATTGCTTATCTCACTTACGACATCTACACGATCATTAGCAGAACCGTGCATGAGGGTCACCCTGACTGGTACGCAAGGAGGCCCTCCAGTATTTCAAGGACAGGCCGGGGCAGGAACCTTAGTGCAATATGGAGATGAATCCAATAACTGTGGCGCGATAAATCTGCAATTTGATGCAGGCAGAGGGACTACGCAGCGTCTATCACAAGCTAAAACGCCGGTAGGGAAACTTCAAGCGATTTTCTTTACGCATCTGCATTCTGACCACACTGAGGGTCTGGCCGATATGATGCAATTGCGCTGGCACTTCGGCTCGGGTGGCCCGAAGGTCGATCTGGTTTGCAGCGAAGACGTAGTATCTCCGGCTGGACATACCTTGAGCTGTGCCAGTATGGCCAAGCATATTGGTGACCCACTCTTGCAATCCGGAGAAATCGCACAACGACTGGTAGAGAACAAAAACCGGCTGCCTGGTGGGCCAAGCGATATGATCAATCTCAAAACCTTCAAGCCCAGCGAATCACAGGTAGAGGTTTGGCGTCAAGACCAGGTGACGGTAACTGCGATTGGCTCTCGTCATATTCCCGGCCATGCGTCGTTTCGTGTAGACACGCCCGTTGGCTCGGTTGTCATTGGTGGTGACGCCGGAAATGACAATCCAAAACCACCAAGACCAAGTTCAACGTCAGCCAGTGTGGAAAAGCTCGCCATGGGGGCTGACATTATCGTGCATTCCACCATCCACCCGGTGATGGGGCCAGACAAGAACAGCGGATTCCCACCGCCGATCTATTATCGCCAGAGCACTGCGACAGATCTGGGCGCCATGGCTGAACGGGCGAGAGCGAAACACCTCATGCTCACACATCTCATTCCGCCATTGGGTGCAAAAAACCAAGGACCATACCCAGTTCCAGGCGGCGCCCTCACTGACGACGACTACAGGCGTGCGGCTACCGAAGGCGGGTTCACTGGAAATACGATAGTGGGTCCTGATCTTGTCAGCTTGCAATTACCTCAATAGGTACACGGTTAATTGCGCTGAGACATACGAGCTGGTTTTCGATCCATTGACGACATTCTGTAGACGTATCGAGCTATACAGACAGCTCGATATAGGTCGCTCGGTATGGGTAGCTCGTTTTGGATAACCCGATATAGATAAGTAGGTATACGTTGCCGAATAAGTCAACATCATCAATGCATGACTTCGTAAGCTTGTAGCAAACGATACTGGCGTTACAGTATTTTACAAAGCTCGCGAAGAAGCAAGATTTCAGAATAGCAAGACTTCAATAGCTTAAGCGGACCCTTCCCAGCCGTCGAGGCATTCTACTTAGGGAAATTTCCGATGAGAATTCTCAATAAAGTATACCGATACGTATACTTGATTCAGCCACAAGCACTTGGCTCAATCGCAAGTTATATCCCGTGACCAGAGAGGCAAGAGTTAACCTGAAGGAACTAACCAAGGTTGAGTTAAACGCAGGATTTACCGAGATTTTCTTCAAGTTAAGATTAGACTGTATAAATTTCATAAAACACTTTCGTAGTTTTCAGAACGACTGAACTGCAGCACAGTGACAGAACATTTTTACCCGTCAACGCTTACACCGAATTGCTGTCTCACTGTCTCATCACGCTTTAGTAAGGTTCGTTTTGCGAGCCTTATTCACCAGAACGTGTTTGTTGATCGCGACATTGTTGACGCTTTTTCATAAAGCCTATAATCAAAGGCTGGAACTTCTATGTGGATCATGTTTCGTAGCGCTTACACCCATATTGAAAGTTCAGGATTTGTCTCAATGAAAAAAATGTCTCGTTCACGAAGTGCTTTAACCTTGATCTCCGTACTCGCGCTTTCTGCTTGCAGTAGTAGCGATGATGATGCGCTAGACGAATCAATCATTCCCGATCAACCCATCGATCCTATTGCTGGCGAGCCCGTGGCTGGCGATTGCCCATTAGTAGGAAATCTTCAATCTTTGGAACTGGCCTCAAATGAATGCCAGGTTAGCGGCGTTCTAACTGAAAACGCAACGCTCACCGCCGACCGAACATGGTTTTTGGAAGGTGCACTACAAGTTGGCAGTGAAGCGGTCAGCGCCACGCTAGATATCGAAGGCGGTACGCAAATTCGAGGCGACAATCAGGATCTGGTCGATTACGTTCTCGTATACCCGGGCTCCTCGCTCAATGCCAATGGCAGTGGCGCTAATCCGGTACATTTTCTATCCGACGATGATGATGTCGATGGCAGTGGCGAATGGGGTGGTGTGTTTTTAAGAGGATTTAACGGCCTCTCGACCGCAGGTACTCAAGGCAGCAATCAACTGGACTATGTGGTTGTTGCAGAGGCCGGAGCCGCAGTACAGGTCACTATCGATGAGCAAACCGTCACCTATACCGACAACATTGTGCTCAATGGTGTCGACGCCACAACAACCCTGACATTTGTTCAGTCTCACAACTCCGCCAGAGACGGTTTGCGTATTACCAACGGCAACCCGAGGTTATCGTGGATACTGGCGACGGGTTCAGCTCGAGACGGCATCTGGTACCGTGATTTCAATGGATTGATAAAAGATCTCATGGTGATACACAATACCGATACTGACAGCAGCACTGGCAGAGCGGGTATCTACGCCAGTGAAACCGAAGCGGGAGACTCCAATCCCAGAATCGTCAATGCAACACTGGTAGGTCGCGACAACACCAGCGAAGGAGCTGGACCTAGTGACAACGAATTCGGTATTCTTTTCGCCGATAACACCGATCAGATTCGAATGGCTAACGTTGTTATAGCCAATTTTCGTAACGGTTGCTACGAAGCAGATACAAATGCTGACTTAAGTCAGATCGATACCACCGTACCTGGTCCAAATTACATCGACGGAATCCACTGCGCACATGAAGCGGGGGCAAACGGTAACTTTGGTGTTGTGCGAGACGGTTCGGTCGGTTTCCCCGCGGACACTGTTGCAGCTAACAACTCGAACGGTAACGGCATTGTTTATTACAATGGCGCCGGTGGTGCGCTAGCTTCAGCAAATACGCCGTTTGATTCTGCATCTGGCGGCCTGAACTTCACTGGCGAGCTGGTTGACAGAGCAGAGAACTTTACCGCTGGGTGGTACCTGGATAATCTGCGAGGCATAGGCAATGGCCTGGTTGCGGATGCCAATTTCCTGAATGGGTTTCTCGATGGTGACACTAACCTCGATGGCATAGTCGATACCAACGATACTAATTCCCCTTTTATTATCAGTGATGATGGCGAAGGTGGATTCAATCAGGATGTTGCGGCTGACACCTTTGGATATGATATGACACATGTCGGCGCAGTACGCGGCGGCGCAGTTACAAACACCCAGTTCGATAACTGGACTGTTGATACGGGTCCTTTTGATCCGTTTACTGTGCAGTTGAATCCTGCTAACCTCCCTTAACTGGCTTACTTGGCTGTTGTTATTGCGTTAATTGATAGCCCATAGTTTGTACAGCTATTTTTTACGCAAACTGTATCGCCGACTCAAGGAACGAGTCGGCTATTGTGGAAGTGGACATAGATGGCGATGACGTCCTCAAGGACACTCTGCCGTTTTGTCGTACACCACGTTCGACGAGTCAGTCGCTTGATGTTGTCCCGTAGCATCGCCAGGGTATGGTTGATGGTAA
>CAYULV010000175.1:0-5121 GCA_964445655.1 uncultured Granulosicoccaceae bacterium
ATTCCGTTGTGCGTGACCGCGGTACCATTACCTACCGCAGTAGTCTTGATAACACTCCATTGTTTGGTGCCGGCATCAAATTTCTCGATGCTATCCTCGATCTTGATACTGGGTGCGAAGCCGTTGAACATATAGATGTCGTCACGATATTGTATCGCCGACATTTCTGACCGAGGGTGTTTGACATCAGGTAGGGGAGACCAACTTTGCGCATTGGCAACACGGCCAAGTGATAGCAATGTGAGAATGGATAGCGATACGAAAACAGCTTTGACGTTGTTGGCCACGGCGGTAACTCTCTTATTTTTATTTTTATTGGTAATTCCGCGAAATTGATCTTCAACCTGTGGCGGAATTGGGTCAAGCCATACAGGTTCGCCGTGTGAACTGGGCATGGTTTAGACATACAGGAGTGATATTTTTGAGTACGTGTTATCAGCTCCGCCGGGCAATCCACACCCCAATCGCCGCTACTGCCATACCGAACCAGGCTAGAGGCGTCATACTTTCATCCAGGATCCACCAGGCGATGAGTGCCGAAAGCGGTGGTACGAGAAAAAAAAGTGCAGAGACGCGGGTCGCTTCGCCACGTCGGATCATCAACAACAACAGTGAAATGGCCAGGATCGAGTTGCCTATGACGAGGTAGGCCAGGGCGAACAGGAATGGCCCCGTTACCGTGATCTGCATGTCTTCGAACAGATAGGCTAGTGGCAGTGTGCAGGCAAAGCCAACGACATACTGCACGGTATTGCTGGTCAAGGGATGATGTGCCACGCCAAAGCGTTTTTCCCACACAGTGGCAATCGTGATGGCCAGTAATCCGGCGATTGAGAACAACACGATAGCCAGAGAGAGTTCCTGAATACCGCTGTTTCCTGTGATGACCAGCGTCGTGCCGCTCAGACCAAGCAATAGCCCGGCCCATCGCAGTCGGGAAACGGTTTCCTTGGACAGAGCTGGAATGATCAACGCGACGAGAATCGGTTGTAGTGATGTAATCAATGCTACCGTGCCGGCGGAACCACCAAGACGGAATGCCGTCCAGCAAGCTCCAAAGTAGACGACCTGTATGAGAAAACCCACGATGACAAGGTTTGACCACTCTTGGCGAGTGGCGGGTAGTGCCGGGCGTATATAGAGAACGAACGGCAACAGTAACGCGACGACACAGAAATATCGCAGGCTTAAAAGCGTAAGGGGATCCGCATCATGAATGCCAATTTTGGCAACAGTGAAGCCACCGGACCATAGCAGCAGAAATATGGCTGGTGCAACACGGACAAGTATTGATGTTCTAACCTTTCGTTGCTCCGAGCGTAAGGCCTGCAATAAAGTGTTTTTGCATGGCGAAGAACATCAGCACAGGTGGTACCGCTGCCAGCAGTGAAGCTGCCGATACGAGGTGCCATTGGCTGACAAACTGCCCATTCAAGGCGCGCACTCCAGCGGTTATTGGTAGCGCATGGTCACCTTGAATCAGTACGGTTGCCCAGAAAAAATCATTCCAGATAAAGGTAAAGATCAAAACTGACAGTGCTGCGATCGCGGGCTTCACCAGTGGCAACACCAGATACCAAAATATCTTGAACTCTCCAACGCCATCAATGCGTGCTGATTCAATCAATTCGAAGGGCAATGCCTTGATAAAGTTGCGCATGAACAAGGTGCAGAATCCTGTCTGGAATGCGGCATGAAACAAGACCAGCCCTGTGATGGTGTCATAGAGCCCGGTCTGTACAGACAAGTCACGTACCGGCACCATCAGTATCTGGAAGGGAACGAAATTCCCGGCGACAAAAATAAAAAACAAAGGGATTGACCATTTGAATCGGTAGATCGACAGGGCGTAGCCGGTCAGACAGGACAAGGCAACCGAGATGATCATTGTGGGAATAGTGATGCGTAAGGAATTCCACAAATACAGACCGGCTTTAGATTGGGTGAAAACGGCAGTGTAGTTTTCCAACAATAAAAAATCTGACGGCCAGCCGAATACATTACCCGAGTTGATATCGGCTGCAGGTCGAATAGAGGTCAGAAAGATCGCCAGTAGTGGCAGCAACCATACAATCAATGCGACAGGGAGAATCAGTTGATAGCTCGTTCGAACCGCGGCGGATGATTTTTCGATCGGTTTCGGAAACATGTGTTTAGCCCCTCTCGTCCTGATACATACGCCACAGGAAAAAACTGATGTAGATGAGCATGATCAGAAACAACACAGTGGCTATGGCTGAGCCATAGCCCATACGAAAGCCGTATTCAGACAAGGCTGTTTCAAACATGTAGTAGGCAAGTACATTGGATGTTCCGTAAGGTCCACCTTGCGTCATGATGGCGATCAGATCAAATGAGCGCAGGGCACCGATAACGGTAACGACAATCGCAATAAACGTTGCAGGTTTTAGTTGCGGCAGAATGACGTACCACAACATCTTCCAGCCTTTGGCATTGTCCAGTCGACCGGCTTCAATCTGATCGGGCGAGACATTGTTCAAGCCGGTGAGATATAGAATCATGCAGTACGCGACTTGTGGCCAAAGACCAGCGAATATGATGCCAAAGGTCACATAGCGTTCGTCGGCGAGTATAGCTGGAGGCGATGCCCCGAAAAACTCCCAAACCTTACCAACGATACCGAAATCGGGGTTGTAGAACCAGGTGAATATAAGACCAACGACTACCTGACTGATGACAAACGGAAAAAAGAACAATGACTTGTATAGTCGTATCCCTCTGACTGTCTGATTCAGAAACAGCGCTATGGCAAGTCCGAGTGGGACGGCGAGCATGTACAGGACCAGCCACCACACATTGTTTTTTAGAGAAGTATAGAAACGGTCGTCATCAAGCAATTCGATATAGTTGCCGAGACCTACCCATTTTTTTTCACCGAGCCCATCCCATTCAAAGAAGGAAATCCAAATTGATTGGAAAATCGGGGCAATGACGTAAATGACGAAGAAGATCATGCCTGGCAAGAGGAACAACCAGGGGGCGAGTTTCAGTCGGTTTTTATAAAACCAGCTTCGCTCTTGTCGCATGGCTGCCGAACTATTGCTTGTGCTTGACACGATCGATGCTCCAGAAAGTGAGCTCAGACAAAAAAGATCAAATTATATGGATCGAACTATATGGATCAAACTTTGGGGCGAGATTTGAAACAATGAAAAAGGCGGGCCGTTTGAAGGCCCGCCTTGCACTGCGATAAGACTTATTTGTAAACGCGTTCCTGAATCTTGTCTAGACGTTCCAGGATGGCATCAAGGCGTTCAGGTTTGATCATGAATTCCTGAAATCCTTCCATGCCAGCTTTCGCCATTTCGGCTGGTGCATCACGGTCGTAGAACTGCGCGAGGCCGTTGGCCGTACTGACGGTCTCGAAACCCTTCTGGATGAACTTGTCATCTCCCACTGTTGCATCCTTGTTGATCGGAAGCTGACCAATGGTCTGGTTCCATTCAGTCTGGATATCAGGCTGAGCGATGAAAGCAAGGAATTTACGAGCATCTTCCTTGTTCTTGGCCTTTGATGGGATAAAGAACGCATCAGTTGGAGCTTCTTCTGCGCGCGGAACACCAGCAGTGATTTCCGGGAACGGGAAGTAGTCGATCTGATCATCTGTCAAGCCAGCTGTGCGCATTGCATCAACCGAGAAGTTACCCATGACGTACATGGCAGCTTCACCTTTGACGAATGGGGCCAGCGCATCCTGCCAACTCATCGTAGCGTGATTTTCGACAAAGTAACCCGGCTCAACCAGCTCTTTCCACTTTTCAAATACTGCAACGATGCGTGGATCCGTGTACTTGATCTTGCCTGCCGTCAGATCGTTATGCACGTCGTATCCATTGGTGCGCAGGTTCAGGTAATCGAAAACACCTGCAGCTGTCCACAAGAACTTGGTACCGATAGTGAACGGTGCGATACCGGCCTCTTTCAACTTGGCAGAAGCTGCGAGCAGCTCTTCCCAGTTGCCAGGGACATCAATACCATTGTCTGCGAACACATCCTTTCGATAGTAGATGCCCCACTGATAATACGTGTATGGCACACCCCACTGCTTGCCGTCGATAGTCATCGCTGACTCGGTTGACGCCAATGATTCATGGAAACCCTCGCTATCCCACAAGTCAGATACATCTTCGAACTGACCGGCGTTGACGAAAGGTGCCATGCGATTACCCGGGTACCATGATGTGACATCAGGTGCGTTGGCACTCAAGAAGTTTCGGATAGCTGTCTTGTGCGCTTCACGGTCGGTGATGTTCACGATGACGTTGATATCTGGATTAGCCGCCTTGAACTTTTCAACAGCATCTTCAAAGCCTTTTTTAGGCCCCGGGTTTGGATCATCAAAATTGATGACGAGATCACCAGCGAAAGCTGGTGTGCTGATGACAGAGGCAAAGGCCAATGCAACAGCTGATTGCTTCAGTGTCTTGAACATACGTTCTCTCTCTTCTCTCCTGGATAGGAATTGATTTGCGAATGACAACAGCCAGGGGCTGTTGTCGTTACAGACGGTGAGGGGCCTGTCAACCCTTGATCCGGTAGAAGGTTCTTGCCGGAATCGACACGTGTGTCAGAGCTCTTCGGCTTTCTCACACGTGGATACAACTCTGTTTCCACCATACCACTGTGGCGGCTCATGTCACCACCCAGACGGCTAGTTCCGCGGGTTCCAGCGCTCGTTTTCCGAGTACTAGCGATGTATCGCTTGTAAAGCCATGGGATTTTATGGCTTGATCCAGATCGATTGTGTCCGGGCCGAAGTTGAATGCCAGAGCAAATCTTTCGTGAGACCTGATTCTGAGGCCGTCGGGTAGCTTGCTGGCAGCCAAGCCTTCATTGATGAAGATTGGCCCGAGCAGGCTGGATAGGTCTTCTTGTAGTGGTATGGCGTTTATGTAGTGAATCTTCTCGGATACATAGTGGAATCCCCAGCCATCCTTGAACCGGGCACGGGGGACGATACTGCTCGCGACTTTCTCGCGCCAGAGGCGACAAACGGTATTGTCTGGATCACCATGGGCAATTTCCTGAGCTTCCGGCGGAAGTGATTCACTAACAACAATGTCCAGATCAATCAATGAGCGGTAGCTGGCAGGAGCACTT
>CAYULV010000175.1:5221-6473 GCA_964445655.1 uncultured Granulosicoccaceae bacterium
ATATCGACTTGCAGGCGATTGAAACTGACTACCTGATCTGATGAGAAGCGCCACCAGGCCAGCTGATGTGAGGGGTTACATTCAGTGACTGTCGCGGTGGGTGTGCCGATGTCCTCAAAGTTGTCATACTCCATACTCCAGAACACATTGCCCCAAGCCTTGTTCAAGGATTCGATCGTGGTATAGCGCTCTTCACACCAGCGTTGAAATGCTTGGGTAGCCTGTTCGGAGTAGCTGATGATTGTGCTGTGGCATCCGTACTCATTGTCTGTTTGCCATGCGATGACACCTGGGTGCTCACCAAACTCTTGTGCAATGGCGGTTACTATTTTTTTACACTCGGATCGATACTCAATCGATGAAAAGCAATAGTGACGCCGTGAGCCAAATTCTCTTGTTTGTCCCGTCTCATCTACAGCCAGAATGTTGGGATGGCGTTTCAGTAACCAACGTGGCGGTGTTGCCGTTGGTGTACACATGACTATCTGCAGACCAGCCTCATGCAATGTATTGATAGCGCGATGTAACCATTCGAATGAGTACTCACCATTGGCATTTTCCAGCCGACTCCAGGCGAATTCCGCCACTCTGACCACGGATATGCCGAGCTTGCGCATATGTGCTGCATCACTGGCCCAACGCTCTTCAGGCCAATGTTCCGGGTAGTAGCAGACACCGATTTTCATTGCGGTGTCACCTTCGGTTTGATCTCTCGGAGAACGCTGGCAGCATACTCTGGTTGTACCGGATTGACTATGTTGTTTGTTCCGGATTCAAACCCCGCAAGGTATTTAAGCTTATTGGCATCACGCAAGGGCGGTTGGAAGGCCAGATGGAAACACCAGTTCTCGTTCTGTATGTCTTCGTCACAAGGTGAATTGTGCAGCAGTGTGATGTTAGGCGCTGAGCGTTCGAATAACAGATCATAGCGACGCGCCTGGGTCTGGTAGAGCTTGGCGAGTTCCTCGATCTCTGCATCTGTCATGTCGGCGACAGATGCAAGTTTGCGATGTGGAACAATCCATGTCTCGAAGGCGAAGCGCGCAGCAAACGGTACGATAATCGAGAAGTACTGACCTTTGTCGACCAGTAACTCTGCTGTCGTGTGAGGATCTTCAAGTATCGCCTGCAACAGGGATTCACCCGCATGGGTCTGTGCATAATTTGTTTGCGCGGCGCGCATTCGCATCGCCGTATCGCTGACGAATGACGTGGCATAGATTTGGCCATGAGGGTGCAGATTGGATACGCC
>CAYULV010000175.1:6573-8358 GCA_964445655.1 uncultured Granulosicoccaceae bacterium
GACACTTCGCGAACCCCTCCACCGGGGTGTATCGTGTAAAAGTCGGCGGTCAGTCCGGTCAGTCGTTTGTAGCCTTCGCCAACGTTTTTTTCAAAATCGGCGATGCTGGCGCTTGGCAGTAAGTTGATTGTGCAACCCCCAAAACCTGCACCGGTAAGTCGGGAGCCGATGACACCAGCTTGAGCACGCGCAAGATTAACCAGATGATCGAGTGGTTCGCTTGAAACGGCAAAAAGATCGCGTAAGGAGTCGTGCGACTCGTTCATGAGTTGACCAAACGCTGCCAGGTCATTTGCCTCAAGTAGCGGTACGGCACGTCTCACTCGTTCATTCTCGCTGCTGATATGCAGTGCACGCTGATAGGCAATGTGATCGTTGGAAAAAAGCGCTTCATGTTGTTTGAGCAGATCTGTTTTCAGTTCGCCCAGTGCATTGATCGGTATCATCGACTGCAGGATCTCTAGTGCACGAGCGCATTCTGCAACGCGATCATTGTAATCTGACTCATTTAATAATTCGCGACGTTGATTGGTATTGGCCAGTACCAATGCATGGTCTCCGAGTTGCAAGGGAACTTGTCGGTACTCAAGCGTTGCGCAATCGAGCTTGATGGCATGGTTCTCACTGGCCATAGCTACCGCAAACTGATCCATGATGCCGCACTGCATGCCGACAAAATCGTTCTCTGCAGCCTGCGACATTTTGATCAGATCGAGCAAGGAAAACGATGCGCCGAAAAGCTGATTGATTGCGAAAGCCGTGACGACTTCGATCGATGCGGAAGAGCTCAGACCGGCACCATTGGGCACATTCCCGGAATACAGACAATCGATACCATCGAGCTCGACGTTTCGTTTGACAAACTGATCAAGCACGCCAAGCGGGTAATTTATCCAGTTGTCACCATAGGTTTGATTGATTTCTGTTTGTGGCAACTCGGCCATCAAATCGAAGTTGGTCGATGCGAAACGATAGGTTTTGTTATAGGTACGTCGGATCAGTAGCAAACTGCCTCTATCTATGCCACAGGGAAAGACTAGCCCGCCCGTGTAGTCGGTGTGTTCGCCGATCAGATTGACACGCCCTGGCGCGTAAAAAAGCTGCACATCGTCTGCACTGCCGCCGAACTTTCGGACAAATCGTTCGATCAGTCTGGTCTTGTTTTGTGTCAGTTCAAGCATCTGATTTTCCGACAAGCTGACAACTGATCAGTACTGCTGACTGGGGTGGCATAACCGGTAACGGAATCCCGAATTTCATCAAGAGATCACCCGAGGTGAGGATCGCTTGCTCGCACCAAGACGGCATCGCTTTATTGTAGGGAGCCAGATCAGCAGCGTTGCAGCTAGCCAGGCTCAGCTCGTAGTGTTTGTCGGGGTCAAGTCCGAATAGCGGCAAATGTCCTGGTCTGGTGGCTCTGACATTGCCAATGGCGATGACGCTGAACAGAGCTTTGTTCTTGTCAATACTGACATTGCCTGAACTTAACAATGCGTCAGAGTAAGTCGGCAATTGCCAGTAACAAGCTTTGGCTAGCCAGCTGCGATGGCTTTTGTAAAGCTCTGTGTAGTGTCTGAGTGTTGTGACTTCATTCGGGTCGAGCTTGCGCGCGTCAATTTCGAAACCGAACTGACCTTGCAATGCCACGATGGCACGCGTGTGCAGGTTTGTATCACGACCTGTCAGATGAGCCGCTTTATGACCAACATGCGCGCCCATGATCTCAGCGGGCATGAAGCGCAGAAAACCTTGCTGGATACGGGCGCGCTCAATCGGGTCGATGTT
>CAYULV010000176.1:0-8357 GCA_964445655.1 uncultured Granulosicoccaceae bacterium
GATCAGTTCAGCCAAAATAGACAGCGCGATTTCCTGCGGTGTTAAACCGCCAATATCCAATCCAGCCGGACCCTTGATTGAATTGACCTGATCTTCCGGCACATGCAGCGATCTTAACTTTTCCTTAAGATGATCCAGCTTGCGCGAACTGCCAACAAAGCTGATATGCCTTGACTGCAGAGATAACGCTTTTTGCAGTGCAGCGGTATCACCACTGCCCTGTGTAGCGACCACAACAAACCGATGATCATGTGACTCATGCAAGCTGTCGTATGCCATAGCAGTAATACCGGTAGCTTCCCACTGCGAAGGGTCATCACTGGCACAGGCTAACTTAAACGAAAAAGATCGAACCATGGTTGCAAGTACACGCGCAACCGGACTGGCACCCAGTATCAAAATCTCGGGTTCACATAAAAACGGTTCGATAAATATCTCCATCGAGCCACGACTCGGACACATATTGTTGGCGGCAAGTACACCGTTGTCCTCTTCCCCTGCGGACAAGCCGCTTTCCTGTAACAGCTCTTCCGGTTGCAGACTGACTAGTTTAGGTTCACCATCTTCGATGGCTTTAATTGCTGCCTTGATAACTGCACTTTTCGCACAACCACCACCGATCCAGCCATCGACGATCTCGCCTTCTGCATTGATGATTGCTTTGGCGCCGGGCTTGGCAGCAGTAACAGAGACTGTTCTTACCACAGTTGCTACCGCAAATTGATCACCACCTTGTTTCATGTGATCCATTGTGGCTGCAATATCAAAAGACATTGAATTCATATCGCCGTCAATCACGAATACACTCACTCATGTCTGTCGCTGATTAGCATTGAAGTGCAGTCTAACCACAGTGCTACAGTCGCTGCAGTGCAGGCTCTAACGCTGCCAGACTGTCGAGTGTATTAGCCGCAGCAAAATGATCAAGCCATGGCAGCGCCGCTGCCATTCCCTGTGCTACCGGTGCATAGTCCTTCCAGCCTTTTAACGGATTCAACCAGATGATTTTGCAGTTGCGCTTTTTTAATTTCTGTAACCCTTCGGCAAGCATTTCGGGTGGGTCGGTGTCGTAACCGTCCGATAGCATTATCACTACCGTTCTGGCATCGACGCAGGTTGATGCATATTGTTCGTTAAACAGTTTCAGGTTGGCACCAATCTTAGTACCTCCACCGAAGCCCTGCGCCATGGTCGATAGGCGGTTCATTGCTCTGAGGGTGTCATGGTCTCTTAGGGTTTCCCCGATTCGCATCAGTGCTGTATGGAAAAGATAAGCATCTGCACGGGTATCATTACTGATCAAACCTTTTAAAAAGGCCAGAAATACCCGGGCGTAGACTGTCATTGATCCGGATACATCAAGCAGCGTGACTATCTTTACCGGCCGGTCCGGTCGATGTTGTCGATAAAGCTGTATCGGTACGCCACCGTGGCTGACACTTTTTCTAATAGTCTTACGCAGGTTCAGTCGATTACCACGCTGACTGAGTCGATAGCGCCGGGAGCGACGATCCCGCATGGCTTTGGCAAGCCTGCATGCCAGAACTTCCGCCTGCTGCAGTAACTCAGGCGTTACCATTTCACGAAAGTCTGTTTTATTGAGGTTACCGGTTCGGGAGGCGATCAGTCTGCCTTCGCCGTTATGCATCGCCTCACCGTCTTCATCACTGGAGTCAGGCTGCTCCGCGCTGCCTGTGCTCGCGGTGCTTTGTGATTCGTCTACGCCCGGCTGATATCTGCTCTTTTGTTTATCTGAACTTTGCCTGGTACTGGAACTACCGGGTTTTTCGCGTCCGCGATTAAACCAGTAGCTGTCGAACAACTCATCAAACTGATCAAAGCTTTCTTTGTTCGATGCACAAACTGCTTTGCATGCAAGCCTGACCTGACTGTGTTGTTCAATATCGACTGATCGCAGTGCATTTAATGTTGCATCGGTTTCTGCAACACCCGCGTGGTAGCCGTTGTAACGCAGGTGCGCTATAAAGCCTGCCACTCTTTCAGTCACACCGCTCGCCGTACTCGGGAACCGGGTCGTATTCAAGCGACAACCTTACCCACAAGTCTTTCTGTGACTTCACGTGGCATTGAGTATTGATCGACCTGCGTTTTTAACAGGCACACAAGCGTTGCCTGCAGTTCAACCGGGTTATCGCTAAGCTTCGATATTCCAAGACCTGATAATGCTGCCGCCCAATCGAGCATTTCAGCAACACCCGGGTTTTTCTCGAGTTCTTCTTTACGCAGTGACTGTACAAAGCCAACAATTTGTTGCGCCAGTGTGCTGTCAATGTGTGGAATGCGTGCCTGCAATATTGCAAGCTCTGTTTTGAAGTCCGGATATTCAACATAGGTATAAAAGCAACGACGACGCAATGCATCGGACAAATCCCGACTTCCGTTGGAGGTCAACACTACAATCGGTTTTGAGGTTGCCGTTACGGTACCAAGTTCCGGGATAGATACCTGATAATCAGATAACACCTCAAGCAGATAAGCTTCAAACTCTTCATCCGCACGATCGATCTCATCAATCAACAACACCGGGGCCTGAGACTGAGTTATGGCCTCTAACAACGGACGTTTAAGCAGATAGTCTGCAGAGAAAATCTGCGACTCAATATCATTGGCAGTACTCTCGCGCGCGGCCTGTACTCGAAGCAACTGCTTCTGGTAGTTCCATTCATAGATCGATGTACTGGCATCCAGTCCTTCGTAACATTGCAGCCGGATAAGCTTGGTGTCGTGAATAGACGCGAGTTGCCTGGCAATCTCGGTCTTGCCTACACCCGCAGCACCCTCCAATAGCAAAGGGCGCTTTTGCTCGGTTGCCAGATACACCGCCATTGCCAGCTCATCGCTGGCAATGTAGCTCTGTGCAGCCAGATCCTGCTGGAGTTTTTTCCAACTCATATAAAATAGAAACCCGCTTTCCGATCAGCTATGCAAACCTAGATCGTTAGCAGTTTTCCATATACGCCAGTGATCGTGAGGCATATGCGTATGCGTAAGCCCGAATGCTCTGAATGCATCATTGATTGCGTTGGAGAACGCTGGCACACCACCCACATTGGGACTCTCACCTACACCTTTGGCACCAATCGGATGATGTGGGCTTGGGGTCTCGGTAAAGTCTGTCTCGTAGTCGGGCGTCTCCCAGCTGGTTGGAATAAAGAAGTCCATCAATGTACCGGTCTTTATGTTACCCAGTTCATCATAGGCAATCTCCTGACCCAGTGCGATAGCCAGTGCTTCTGTTAAGCCACCATGCACCTGCCCTTCAATAATCATCGGGTTGATACGCGTGCCGCAATCATCGAGTGCATAAAACTGGCGGATATCGGTAACGCCTGTATCGACGTCAACTTCCATCACACAGACATACGCACCAAACGGATAAGTCATATTGGGCGGGTCATAATAACTTACCGCTTCAAGCCCCGGCTCAACCCCCGGAATAGCCTGATTGTAAGAGGCGTAAGCGATTTCTTTCATGGTTTTGAATCGTTCGGGTGCGCCTTTGACAACAAACCGGTCGACTTCCCACTCGATATCGTTATCGTGAACTTCAAGCAGATAGGCGGCTATCATTTGTGCTTTGGCACGTATCTTACGACCGGCCATTGCAGTTGCAGCCCCTGCAACCGGCGTTGAACGAGAACCGTAGGTTCCAAGGCCATAAGGTGCGGTATCGGTGTCACCTTCTTCAATGGTGATATCGTCAGATGAAATACCAATCTCGGTTGCCAGTATCTGCGCAAACGTTGTAGCGTGACCCTGACCCTGCGAAATAGTACCCAGCCGGGCCAGTGCTGAACCGGTTGGATGGATGCGAATCTCGCAGCTGTCAAACATACCCATACCGAGAATATCGCAATTCTTTACCGGACCAGCACCTACTATTTCGGTGAAGTGGCTCAGACCAATACCCATAAGCTTGCGGGTTTTTCCGGCTTTAAAGTCTTCTACCCGCTTAGCCTGCTCTTCTCTTAACTTGCTATAACCCACAGATTCGAGTGCTTTATCCCATGCCGTGTGATAGTCGCCGGAGTCGTACTCCCAACCCAGTGCTGACTGATATGGAAACTGTTCTTTGCGAATAAAATTCTTTGCTCGCAGTTCGGCAGCATCCATATTCAGTTTAATTGCCAGTACCTCAATCATACGCTCGATGAAGTATGCCGCCTCTGTTACCCTGAATGAACAACGGTAGGCAACACCACCGGGTGCTTTGTTGGTATAGATACCGTCCACTGCAAGATAGGCAGTTGGAATATCATACGAGCCGGTACAGATGTTCATAAAGCCTGCCGGATACTTGGTAGGGTCAGCACAGGCATCAAATGCACCGTGATCAGCAGTTGTGTGACACCACAAGCCGGTTATTTTGCCATCTTTAGTAGCGGAAATTTTGCCCTGCATCCAGTAGTCTCTGGCAAAAGCGGTGGCGGCCAGATTTTCCATCCGGTCTTCCACCCATTTGACCGGCTTACCGGTAACAATAGAGGCAACTATTGAACAAACATAACCCGGGTATACGCCAACCTTGTTGCCAAAACCACCGCCGATATCCGGTGAGACAACACGGATGTTATGTTCTGCAATGCCTGACAATAAAGAGGCAACCGTTCTGATCACATGCGGTGCCTGAAAAGTACCCCACAGGGTCAGCTTGCCATTGACCTTATCCATTGACGCGACAGAACCACAGGTTTCCATCGGACAGGGATGAGTTCTGTGGTAGTAAACCATTTCTTCAGCAACAACTTCAGCTTCACTGATGACAGACTCAGTGGCTGATTTATCGCCCTGCTCCCAGGTAAAGATATGATTCGGATGCCGGCGTGCTCCATGCGCGCCTTCTTTTTCATCTGCGATGTCTTCACGCAATACCGGCGCGTCGGGAAGTTCTGCCTTGAACGGATCAACCAGTACCGGCAGTTCTTCAAATTCAACTTTTACCAGATCAACTGCATCTGCTGCTATGTAGCGATCCTCTGCAATAACAAAGGCAATTTCCTGCCCCTGAAAAAGTACTTTACCGTCTGCCAGAACCATTTGTTTATCACCGGCAAGTGTTGGCATCCAGTGCAGGTTCAATGGTTCGAGATCTTTTGCAGTCAATACAGCGACAACACCCGGAAGCTCCATCGCGGCACTTGCATCAATAGACACAACCCGTGCATGCGCATGCTGCGAACGAACAAAATCACCAAACAGCATATCCGGTAGTTTGATGTCATCAACATAGTTGCCTTTGCCTTGAGTAAAGCGCGCATCTTCGACTCTTTTTCTCGACGAGCCCAGACCTTTCAGTGCGGCACGTCTGTCCTGAACTGATTCTGCTGTAGCGCTCATGTGGCTGCCTCCGTTTTGTTAAGTTCTTCTGCTGCCGCCATCACCGATTTAACGATATTCTGATAGCCGGTACAGCGACAAAGATTACCCGAGATACCAAACCGCACTTCTTCTTCAGTCGGGTTGGGGTTTTCTTTAAGCAGGCGATGCGCGCGGGTAATCATGCCCGGTGTACAAAAGCCGCATTGCAGACCATGATGCTCTTTGAATTTTTCCTGCAGGACATGAAGTTTGTCCGGATCACCTAAACCTTCAATAGTGGTTATCTCTTTACCTTGTGCCTGTACGGCGAACAAGGTACAGGACTTGACCGACATGCCATCCATTTCAACAGTGCATGCACCACAGTGTGTTGTCTCGCAGCCTATATGCGGACCGGTGATCTGAAGCTGTTCGCGCAGCACATGGATCAACAGCTCACGTGGCTCAGCTTCTGCAGTCACAGCCTGGCCGTTGACGTTTAAATTTATCTTTTGCTTCGACATTGTGTTCCCCTTATCAGGCCCTGGCCCAGGCTTGTTTAATAGCTTTGCGCAAGATAATGGCAGCTACATGGCGTTTAAACTCGGCAGGTCCGCGGTTGTCATCGACCGGATCGATCTGCCTCATCGCAGATTCAACGGCACTGTTGACAGAAGCGTCGTCCAGACCATTACTGACCAGATGCGCAGAGGCCTCTTCACAATACAAAGGCGTATCCGCAAGATTTGTCAGCGCAATAGATGCCTGCTCACAACCGCCACTTGAGTCCTTGCTGAGTAGCACGGCCGCCGCCGCCGTGGCGTAGTCACCTATCTTGCGCTTTTGCTTCTCATACGAGTAACCACCAGAGCAGACCGGAAAGCGAATTTCAGTCAGGATTTCCAGATCATCGCGGGTGGTAAAATAGGCCGCTTCATAAAATTCCCGCGCCTGCACCGAACGTTCGCCGTCGGGGCCACTGAGCATAAAGCTGGCGTCGAGGCACTGCATCAGAGCCGGCATGTCGTTACCCGGATCACCGTTGGCGACATTGCCTCCCAGAGTGCCCATGTACCTGACCTGAGGGTCGGCGATTTGCAGTGACGTTTCCCTGATGATCGGTGCTGCCTGATGCAGGTCTTCGCTGGCAATCAATTCTGCCTGCGTAGTCATCGCACCGATGCAGACCTGACCATCTGCCACAGAGATTTTCTTTAACTCTTTAACGGCCTGTAAATCGATCAAATGCTCCGGCATTGCCAGCCGCAGCTTCATGGTGGGAATTAGACTGTGCCCGCCGGCAATCACCCGCGCGTCATCTCCGAGTTTCGACAGCAACGCGACTGCCTCTGGCACTGAGCCCGGTTGGTGGTACTCAAAATTTCCGGTAATCATGATCCGCCTCCTGTTGAACCCTTCAGGCTACGCGGTGGCTGCCAAACAGAGAAGTATTTCTGCATCAAAACAGAAGGTTTTTCACGACTAACGCCTTCCATGCACCAACGACGTTCGTGCAGAAATGAGGTATCAGTTTGTTTTAATTACATTTAAACAGTAACTACGCTGTTTGCTCTTTCGACTGTTCGGCTGGCTGTCCGGGTCGGTCATCGAGCACCTGCAGCAAACTTATAACCCGGTTTCGACTCACCGGGACACTGGACAGATTCGGATAATCCCGAAATATACAAACGCCGGTGTCTTTTCGCTTTTCAAAATTATCCACCGCCTTTATGTTCACCAGATAACTACGATGAGTGCGATGATAACCGTGTTCTGCCAGTTTGCTTTCAGCCTCAGTGATTGACCAGGGACAAAAGTGTACGCCGGTCTTTGAGTACAGCTTTGTGTAGTGACCATCCGCCCTGACTGCTGCTACCTCAGTCGCATCAAGAAAACCGATTTTCTTGTTTTTCTCAAACGGGATCTTCAGGGCCGGCGCAATATCGCTGGTGGCATCCTCTGCAACCACGTTCAGGTCTGTGGGATCTGCATTCGCTGCGATATGAGACTGATCAGTTACCGACTGCTCCGCGGTCAATGCGTGTGCGATCGATTGCGTCACCGGGGATAATGATTGCGGAGCGCTTTGAACTGATGACGACTGTGTTAAAAAACTGGTGGTCGCCAACAGGAAAGCTCCACAAATCACAAACGACGCCATAGCCACCGAAATCGCAAGCGCATTGTTCGACATGGCCACCGGCACAGACTGAAAACTCTCGTCAGCCTGAAAGCTCGTACCAAACATAGCTGCGTAATGTACTGCTGCCACTGCAAAGCCGAACACCACAGACCCAAACACAATATTCTGCCTGGATCTATTTCCATAGGCCACACGCACTGCCACAATACCTGCGATTGCCGCAACCAGCATCGCCATTAATACTGAAAAAGAACTGAATCGCGGAATCACACCTCTGATAGCCAGCATGCCAACGTAGTGCATGACAATGACACCTGCGCCGAGCACCAGGCCGGAGACAGTCAAAACAAGCGGTGTTCTCTTTGAAAAGTGCAATAGAAGTAAAGCCGCACCCACTACCAGTATGGCTATCAGAGCCGAGCCAAGCGTCTGCAAAGAGTCGTAATACACGGGAACAGAAATCTCGTGCGCCAACATCGCAACAAAATGCATTGACCAGATTCCGCCGCCAATGACAAAGGCCGACATGACCACCAGCGTTTTGCGTCTGGCCTCTGTGAGCGAGGCAATATTGTTACTGATCGCCAGACCGGTAAATGCCGCCACCAGCGACACAGCGATCGACGCGATCACCAGAACCATATTGTGAGACACAACGATCAATGAACAGGCCTCCCCCAACCGGAATGTAGACATGACGAGTAATTGTTGAGCATTGCGAGCAAACTCGCAAGCCTGATCCACACCGCACTATCGCCAACAGGGTGAATGGTTCATTGTTGGTTTTTGGCCACAGGCAGCGTGATTTTTATGTGGTACGACGATGACCACTGACCCGGGGTTCGAGGCGCCCTGACGGTCATTGACAGCAGCACAACAGTGCCTGTCAGATAAC
>CAYULV010000177.1:0-8310 GCA_964445655.1 uncultured Granulosicoccaceae bacterium
CAGCTGGTGCAGCATTGTGGTAATCAGGTATTCAACACGATGGTGCCACGCAATATTCGCCTGGCCGAAGCGCCTAGCCACGGTGTCTCGATCATGCAGTACGACAAAACATCGCGTGGGGCGCTGGCCTATCTCGCGCTTGCAGGCGAGATCATCCGCCAACAGTCGCGCACCAGCAAAACGCCAAGTGCGCCCCAAAACCCAACCGAATCCACAGCAACGGCCGCTGCCGATGCTGAGTCCGTGAGTCAAGCGTAAATGGCCAAGAAATCCCGTATGGGTCGTAACCTCGATGCTCTCCTGGGCGGAGTGCAGCGAAGCCGCTCGGCGACGTCGAAGGATGATGTGTCCAGCGACGAGGGTATGGCTGTCGATTTCGATCAAACGGGCGCGGCAACGCCTGGCATTGAATCAACCCCAACACCTTCAGCGGCCGCTCCGGTAACAACGTCTTCGAGATCTCCGTCGGAACCTGCGGCGTCGCATCAGCAAGTCAGTGCCAATGATGATCGCGCGCCGCGACAAGCTCGCACGCCGACTGATCCTTCACCAGCTACGCTTGTCGCAGATCCAGAAACAGCTTTGAAGTCTGGCGACAAGTTCCGCATGTTAGGTATTGATCAGATTCGTCGCGGCGCCTATCAGCCGCGTCGATTGTTTGATCCTGAGTTGTTGCAGGAACTTGCCGAGTCGCTGAAAAGTGAAGGCATGATCCAGCCGATCATCGTGCGCCCTTTCGCCGATGCGTATGAGCTTGTTGCCGGAGAACGACGTTGGCGAGCAGCGCAACTTGCCGGTATGAGCGAGATACCGGCCATTATCCGCGAAATGGAAGATCGCTCGGTTGCTGCGGTATCGCTTATCGAAAACATACAGAGAAAAGACTTGAACCCGCTTGAAGAAGCGGCTGCGTTCGCCCGGTTATGCGATGAGTTCGGCATGACACATCAGCAGGTAGCTTCATCGGTTGGTCGATCACGTGTTGCTGTTACAAACCTCATGCGTTTGCTTGAACTTCACGATGAAGTCAAAGTGATGGTTGACAAGGGTGAGCTGGAAACCGGACATGCACGGGCAATCGTCGCGCTACCCAAGGAAGATCAGTTGGCGCTGGCTGAGCGCGTTGTCAAACTCGGAATGACATCACGTGCTGTTGAAAACATTGTGCGCGATATCAAAGCAGGCAAGGAACCCAAGTTGCCTTCTGAATCAACTATTTCCGATCCTGACATCGAGCGCCTGTCTCAACAACTTGGTGAGAAGCTTGGCTCTCCGGTCAAGATCAAGCACAAGCGTACAGGTGCGGGAAAACTCGAGATCAATTACGGCTCAGTCGCAGAGCTTGAAGGTATCCTCAAACACTTTCGTTGAAGTCAATACCGTGTTTGAAATGCATGCGAGTGGTTTGCAAGCATTGAAGTAACAACAAGTAACCACCCTGCAAGTATCAACAGATTGTGACCAATTGTTAGATATAACCGTGTTTTCTTGATAAAGCGCTAACAAACCGCGAGATTGTTAGTAAGCCAGTCAGGAAAACAATTTGATGATCGATCAAAAAAAACGCGAAACTCTCAAGAATATCGGTACCATCGCAGCCGGCAGCGCGGCAGCAGCAGTCTCAAGCGGTGCCTTCGCCGGTGCACTTGGTGAAGTGAATTCCTCAAGTGAGAGTTCAGTGCAACTCAGAGTGCATTCACGCGTGTCTGTCAAAACCAACGATGTGGAAGTAGTTCTGACCAATGTCGGTGAAGATACCGCATTCATTTCAGAATTGACTCCATCGGAAACAGTTACCAAGCGAGGACGATTCGATTTTGCTGGATTGATGAAGCAAGGTGATTTGCGTATCGAAGCTGGACAAAGTGTTTCGGTTCCCATGATCCCTCATCCGGTAGTCATTGATGCATCTGATGCAGCAACGCGATCTGGGTCATTAATCGAAGCACTTAAAAAATCCATGACAGCACAAAGCCATGGCAGGAATGTTGATATTCGCGTCATGGACGCAACATTGTTTGCGTAGTCGTTTTTTCTTTTCCGCTTGTTTACTGAAAACTTGTCTGCAGAAAATTTGCGGAAAAACCGTAAAGATCTCTTCTAGCGCGCTTTCTTCAAGCGCGTCGCGATAGCAGTAACCAGACGCCTCCGGCCAGTAAGAAGCTGCCGGAGGCACGTTCTACCCAGATAACTTTCTGTCGAGTCAACCAGCTGCCGGCCTTGCCTGCGGCTACTGCGTAAGCGCCGTCCAGTAATGCGCCGATCAGCATGAACGTAATGCCTAAGGTCATCAATTGAGGCATCAAGGCCTTGGACGAATCGACGAATTGCGGTAAAAACGCACCAAAGAAAAACAAGGCTTTGGGATTTGACCAGATAACGATAAAGCCTTGCCAGATATAAGCCATGGTGCTTTTGCGGCGACCCGTCTGATCATTGTCATTTAGTGTGCCGCCATTGGCACGCCATAGTTGTATACCTAGCCAGATGAGATATACAGCGCCAACTATACGCACCCAGTTGAACAACCATGAGAGTTGGTTTACGACCGTACTGAACCCAAAACTCAATGCCAACAGCATCAAGGCAAGCCCAAGCTGAGTGCCGAGTACGTTATACAGTCCGGCCTGCTGGCCGCAACGCAGACTGTTGGCGATGATGACAGTAACAGTGGGCCCTGGCACGACGATGATCGCTGCGCTGGCGAGCGCGAACAACCACAGAGTGCCAGGGTCAACAAACATCGTTCTAAATCATCAGGACCGATTGAGCAGCTTGTACTTCGCTGGAACTGATAACTGGCTTTCGCGGATCTCAAGGATGTCGATGGATTTGACATCGGTTAATACAGACAAGATAGGCCGCAAAGCAATCTCGCGTGCTTTTTCAGCTTTCTTTTTCTCGATTTCCTGCTTCACGACTTTTTTGCCAACCGATTTCAACAGGCCGGAGATACTACCCGTATCCAGTGCATCCTCTTCGCCTTCATCAGGCTCTGGAGGTGCTGCGCAGGTGTCGTTCTTTGCTTCCCAAGTGAACTTGTTGGAAACTGAATAGCCTTGGGGAACTTGCAGGCCTTGGAATTTAGCCAGTAATCTTTGGATTTCCGGATCGCTCATGCCAGCAGTAAAGGCGCGCAAGAAAACTTCCTGCACCTGCAGAGGAATAAGCTCGTGCAAATTGTCCGGGTAGTTTGTGGCGAGAGTGTTTCGATAGTTGCGATCAAACGCGGCATGCATATTGACCGCTTCTGCGATATCACCCGTGACAGGTGTCATCCAGTTTACAACTGATATTTCTGAGAGAAATGTCTGCCCTTGATCATCTTTACCGCGAACCTTCCATTCGAGCAGATGCTCTGTCGACTGGAAGCCGTTGACGACGCGCGATGCACCCGTGGGTGACATCTTCAGAGTATTTTCAGTGACAGTGATCTGGCAAGTTTCATTGAAGCCTTCCTCATCTTCTTCAAAACCGTCGTCGTGCTGAATACTTTCAAGCCCGAAAGACGTCGTCTTGCATCCGCCCAATGGACATTCGCGATAAGTCTTGGCACGATTATCCAAACTCCATTCAAGGCCTCGATCCAGACGTACGATATCGCTTTGGCTTCGCTTCTTGCCGACACGGCTGAGAATACTTCCGGTGAATTTTGTCTGGTTGTCGATGCGAGATATCTGATCCATGACGCTGACAGTACGGTCTGTCTCGTTGGCTAAAAATCCTTTAAGACCGCCGTTTTGAATCGAACTTTTGACAACCGCAGTTCGGATCAGTGGTGTGTTATCAACTTCTGGTGCGGGAGACGCACAGGCGGTAAGCAATGTCGTCACTAAAGACAGGGTAAAAATCTTGGCGTTTTTCAATGTCAAGTTCCTTCTTTGATTATGTTGAAATGGTTTATCAGGAGTCGGCATTGTACGCGGAGCATGTGCAAGCGCAAGAGTGGTTCCACGGCAGCTTGCCAGAGTGGTGAATCAGGTCGAGCTCAGGAATAAAAAATTTGACGCAGTTGACGATTGAAACAGCCGAGCGACAAACTATAGATCTCATTTGTTTTGACTTCGCTATGTACGTTATGAAAAGTCAGTTAACAAGTGAGAACTGGTCAAGCGTTAGAGGCGTGCCGCCAAATTGTCCAAGGGATGATTTCATAACCACTGATCAAATCAGAAACTTGACGAGATCGACGTTTCGAAAGATCGTCATGCCTCAGTGGTATATCTCTTTGATGCGAGTCTCGACAAGTATGTTAATAATGTGCACTCCGGCGGAACTTTAAGGACAGGGTATCCGTGGTTGTAACGCGACACAGGACGTGGACAAAATATTGTTGGTCGAAATCGAATCGTCCAATGACAACACGAACAGGAAGAGAGTTGCATGAGATATCAACCTAACCCGGCTAAGTCATTTTTTACGAGCGGACTGATCGCCCTGTCCCTGACGCTTGCATCCTGCGGCGGCAGTAGTAGTGGTGATGATCCCGAACCGGCTGCTGACCAGCCGACAGAAAACCCTACTCCGCTCGATCCTCTAACTCCAGATACGCCAACAACGCCCGATGTCCCTGCAACCCCAACAGCACCTGAGGGGCCATTCACTCCAACAGCGCCAACCGTACCCGAGGAGCCTGCCACTCCAACAGTGCCAACCGTACCGGAGGAGCCTGTCACACCCACAGAGCCAACCGTACCCGAAGAGCCTGTTACACCCACAGAGCCAACCGCACCCGAAGAGCCTGTTACACCCACAGAGCCAACCGCACCCGAGGGGCCATTCATTCCGACAGCGCCACCGATCGATGATCCGGTTACTCCAACAGAACCTCTGGAACCGGAGCCAACCGATCCGACTGGTCTGATTGTCAGTGTTACCTCCGGGGATACCCAAGGCGAGTATTTTCTCGGCTCGCCTCCCGAGACGATTGGTTCAGTCACGCTGGACGCCTTGACCGATACGAGCGAGCCACTGACAGTCATAAGTGGCGGTTCGCTGGAATTGCCGGTTGAATCAGATGTGCCGTTTTCAACGATTTTCGTGAATTCTGATGCGGACGGGTTTTTCCAATTGCAGCTGCCAGAGGCGACAACCTCTGCCTCGGCGATTGTCACATACAACACCGAACTGGCAGCATCGTCGACCAATGAGGTCAATGTTGCGGTGCAAACCCCGACCGGAGACGTCAGTAGCCCTCAGATCCTGCCACTGGAGACCATTGAAGTGGGGACTGGTGATGTCCAGGTCAGCGTGAGCTGGGATACCCCGACGGATGTGGATATCTGGCTGATTGAGCCAGACGGCACGCGAATTTTTTGGGCTTTCACGCAATCGCTGGCTGGGGGAATGCTGGACTTAGACAGTAACCCAGCCTGTTTTCTGGATAACATCAACAATGAAAACATCACTTACGAAGACGGGACTCCCCCAAGCGGTGAATACACCGTAGTTGTTGATTACTTCAGTGACTGCGGCGTGGCGACCGAAACCAACTACGTCGTAACGGTTCGCGCCAACGGCACAATCAGAACCATCCCTGGAGTCTTTGTGCCGGGTGATGCGGATGTGGAAGTTGCCCGTTTCATCATTCCCTGAGGGTTGATCGACCCTGCAGCCGGGGCCTCCGATAAGGGAGGTCCCGGCACTCTCGCGATAATTGTGCACCTGGTTGTTCCCGCGGGAATATCGCCTGTGAATATCTAACGTCCCCAACGCCAAAAATCTGAGCGAAACGCTGCTATACTTCCGCCGCTCGATGTAGGTCAATTCTTAATTCATCTGGTACCCGAGCGTTGCCATGCAACAGGCGGAAAAGCGATTGCGCGTCATCCGTTTACTGCTTGTTTGGCAGTTGATGGGCGCCGTATTGGTTGGGTTGGTTGGTTTTGCATGGGGTAAGAGTGCGGCACTGGGTGCCTTTCTCGGCGGTCTGATTGTCTGGCTGCCAAATTGTTATTTTGCGTTCCGGGCTTTCAGGCATCGCGGAGCGCGGGCAGCACGGCTTATTGTGCGGTCCTTTTATGCTGGCGCTGCTGGCAAGATGCTGTTGACTGCGATGTTGTTTACTTTGGTGTTCGTCAACGTCAAGCCATTGAATGCATTGGCTCTTTTTGCCGGATATGCGGTTGTGCTGTCGCTCAACTGGTTTGTTCCGGTCTTGATGAGTCGCTCGGAAATCCGTTCAAGGGCCGGCCCAGAGGGCTAACCCGAGAACACGTCAATCTCAAGAAGTGTCGTATAAAACATGGCCAGTAACGCACCGACAACGACCGAGTATATTCAGCATCACCTGCAGAATCTGGTGGTGGGCATCCATCCTGAGAATGGGTTCAGCATTGCGCATGGCGCAGATGAAGCTGCAGCCATGGGATTCTGGGCGCTGCATCTGGATTCCATCTTTTGGTCAGTGTTTCTCGGCGGCCTGTTTATCTGGCTTTTCAAAAAGGCGGCCGACAATGTAACAAGCGGCGTACCTGGCCCCCTGCAGAATTTCGTAGAGTTGATGGTCGAATTTGTTGACACCAACGTCCGAGAAACCTTCCATGCGAAGAATGAACTGGTCGCCCCAATGGCGCTGACCATCTTTGTCTGGGTCTTCTTGATGAATTTGATGGATCTGGTCCCGGTCGACCTCATTCCGCGAATGACCGAAGCAGTTGGTATCCCTTATATGAAGGTCGTGCCAAGTACTGACGTCAACATTACGCTCGGACTGTCATTGTCTGTATTTGCACTGATGATCTACTACAGCCTCAAGGTCAAAGGCGCTGGTGGGTTCTTCAAAGAACTTGCGTTCCAGCCATTCAACAGCAATAACATGCTCGTCCAGATGCTGTTTGTTCCTATCAACCTGCTGCTAGAGGGCGTCGCCCTGCTGGCCAAACCAATTTCACTTGCGCTGCGACTGTTTGGCAACATGTACGCTGGCGAATTGATCTTCATCCTGATTGCATTGCTGCCGTTTTACGCGCAGTGGCTGCTGTCCGTGCCGTGGGCGATTTTCCACATTCTTGTTATTACCTTGCAGGCCTTCATCTTCATGATGCTGACCATCGTATACATGAGTATGGCGCACGAACATCACTAGGATTCAAAGATCAAGATTTAATGCTTGAAGAATTGCTGTACTCGTTTTTTGTTAGTACTTAAAGCACAACCGAATTACTCATTTATTTTTCTTAATTACAACTGTTTATCTATCCGGAGTTTGTCATGGAAACTGTAGTTGGCTTCACCGCAATCGCTGTTGCTCTCCTCATTGGTTTGGGTGCTCTTGGCACCGCTATTGGTTTTGGTTTGCTCGGTGGTCGTTTTCTCGAAGGTGCTGCTCGTCAGCCTGAAATGACTCCGATGCTGCAGGTCAAAATGTTCATCGTCGCTGGTCTCCTCGATGCGGTTCCGATGATCGGCGTTGGTATCGCGCTGTTCTTCACTTTTGCGAACCCGTTCATCGGTCAGTTGGCACAGTAACAGTCAGCATCTTGTGCCTGAACAATGCACACAGATTTTGACTAGAGCTGAACCAAGAGGAATGCACACGTGAACCTGAATCTTACATTGATTGGTCAGGCTATCTCGTTCGCGATCTTCGTTATGTTCTGCATGAAGTACGTGTGGCCACCTGTCATGGGTGCGCTGCGCGAACGTCAGGAGAAAATAGCGGAAAGTCTCGCTGCAGCCGAACAGGGCGCGCAGCGACGCGAAGAAGCAGAGGCCGAAATTGCAACGATGGTGCAGGACGCGAAAGCGCAAGCTGCAGAGATCGTTGCAGCTGCGCAAAAGCGCGGTAATGAAATTGTCGAAGAATCCAAAAACACTGCGCGCTCCGAAGGCGAACGTCTGAAAGCATCGGCGCAAGCAGAGATCGAGCAAGAAGTGGTTACTGCTCGTGAAACCTTGCGCAAGCAAGTGGGTTCTATTGCCGTAGATGGCGCCAAGAAGATTCTCGGATCCGAAGTCAATGCCGATGCGCATGCCAAGGTTCTGGACGATCTCGTAGGTCAAATCTAAGCGATGGCTGATTTCACTACAGCAGCACGACCATATGCGAAGGCCGTTTTCGAAATGGCTCAGGAGTCCAGCGAGTTTGATAGCTGGTCTGGCAAATTGGCGTTTTGGTCGGCTGTGGTGCAGAGCCCGGAAATGGCGGAACGTCTCGCCATGCCAGGCCTTACGCATCAGGATCGTGCATCGATGATTGAGAAAGTCACCGGCGATGAATTGAACGACAACGGTCGTAATTTCATTCGTCTGTTGTCTGAAAACAATCGCCTGGCGCTGATTCCAGACATCCACGGTATCTATGAAGGC
>CAYULV010000178.1:0-2571 GCA_964445655.1 uncultured Granulosicoccaceae bacterium
CCCATACGAGCATCAAACTCATCACCATGCTCTTCTACCGCTTCCAGGTATTGCTCATCAGAAAGTAGCTGGCCTGTTTCAAGCGTCGTCATGCCCGGATCGATAACCACATAGGCTTCGAAATAAAGAACACGTTCGATTTCGCGCAAGGTCATGTCGAGCAGCAAGCCAATACGGCTAGGCAAGGATTTCAAAAACCAGATGTGGGCAACTGGTGAGGCGAGATCGATATGCCCCATGCGCTCGCGCCGAACTTTGGTTTGCGTGACTTCCACACCGCATTTTTCACAGACAACACCGCGATGCTTCAGACGCTTGTACTTACCGCACAAACATTCGTAATCCTTGACCGGACCAAAGATTTTCGAACAGAACAAACCGTCACGTTCCGGCTTGAAGGTACGATAGTTAATGGTTTCTGGCTTTTTGACTTCACCATAGGACCATGATCGTATGGTCTCAGGCGAAGCAAGCTTGATGCGAATTGCATCGAACTCTTCAGTCTGGCCCTGCATTTTGTACAGGTTCAAAAGGTCTTTCATGGTTTAAATCCCCTTCGTCTAAGCCCGATTATTGATCTTGTTCCAGCTCGATATTAATACCGAGGGAACGGATTTCTTTGAGCAATACATTGAATGATTCCGGCATGCCGGCATCCATTCGATGATCACCATCGACGATGTTCTTATACATCGTGTTACGTCCTTTCACGTCGTCCGACTTGACAGTCAACATTTCGCGCAATGTGTACGCGGCACCATAAGCTTCCAGTGCCCAGACTTCCATCTCACCAAATCGCTGACCACCAAACTGTGCCTTACCACCTAGCGGTTGCTGGGTAACAAGACTGTATGGACCTGTGGAACGCGCATGCATCTTGTCATCCACAAGGTGGTTGAGTTTAAGCATATGCATATAACCAACCGATACAGGTCGTTCAAAACTATCGCCTGTACGACCGTCATACAGAACAGCCTGTCCGGATTCCGGCAGATCGGCCAGGGCCAACATCTGACGGATTTCCTTCTCTGCCGCACCATCGAAGACCGGTGTTGCCATTGGCACACCACGTACAAGATTCTTTGCAAGCTCCATGATCTCGCTATCGGACAGTGATTCGATAGCCACATGCTGGCTCGCGCCTTCATGGTTGTAGACCTTGTCAAGAAAGCCACGAATGTCAGCGACTGCTTGCTGCGCCTGGAGCATGCGATTGATCTTGTGCCCAAGACCTTTTGCAGCCCAACCGAGATGCAGCTCAAGTACCTGCCCGACGTTCATACGTGACGGCACACCAAGCGGGTTAAGACAGATATCAACCGGCGCGCCATTTTCGTCATAAGGCATGTCTTCGGTTGGCACAATCATCGAGATAACACCCTTGTTACCGTGACGCCCTGCCATTTTGTCGCCTGGCTGCAAGCGACGTTTGACCGCAAGATAAACCTTGACCATCTTCAACACACCTGGCTGCAGATCGTCACCCGAGGTGATCTTCTCTTTTTGCTCCAGAAAACGCTGCTCGAACGCTTCGCGTTGATCGCTCATCTGCTGGTTCATTTTCTCAAGCTGAACATTGAGCGCTTCGTCTTTCATCGATATCTGAAACCACTTTTCCTGCTCGATCGATGACAGATATTCCAACGACACAGAGTCGCCTTTGTTCAGACCTTCAGGCCCCTTGTCAGCTTCCTTGTTGAGTATGAGTCGCTTGATACGAGCATAGACATCCCCTTCGATGATTCGCGTTTCATCATCGATGTCCTTGCGCACCTGCTTGAGTTCTTCAACTTCAATTTGCTGTGCACGGAGATCCTTGTCGACACCATCTCGGGTAAACACCCGCACATCGATAACCGTACCGTCCATGCCAGGAGGTACACGCAAAGAGGTGTCTTTTACGTCAGAAGCTTTTTCGCCAAAGATCGCACGCAGAAGTTTTTCTTCTGGTGTCAGCTGGGTTTCACCTTTAGGGGTGACCTTGCCAACCAGAATATCATTCGGTTGCACTTCAGCACCGACGTAAACGATTCCCGACTCATCAAGCTTTGACAGCAGACCTTCACTGACATTGGGAATATCGGCAGTGATGTCCTCAGGCCCCAGTTTGGTGTCACGAGCAACGCACGTCAGTTCTTCAATATGAATTGTTGTGAAGCGATCTTCCTGAACCACTCGCTCCGAAATCAAAATCGAATCTTCGTAGTTATAACCATTCCACGGCATGAACGCGACCAGCATGTTCTGCCCCAAGGCCAGCTCACCCATATCGGTTGATGGACCATCTGCCAACACGTCTCCGCGTGCGATGACATCGCCAACTCTTACCAATGGACGCTGATTGATACAGGTGTTCTGATTAGAACGCGTGTATTTGGTCAGTGTGTAAATATCCACACCGCCCTCAGCATCACTCGCTTCATTGTCATTGACCCGCACCACGATTCGACCCGCATCGACCGAATCGACCGTTCCGCCACGCAGTGATACCACCGCCGAACCCGAGTCAACGGCAACAATGCGTTCAATGCCGGTACCAACCAATGGCTTCTCGGCACGCAATGTCGGTAC
>CAYULV010000178.1:2671-8310 GCA_964445655.1 uncultured Granulosicoccaceae bacterium
TCTTCGATGGCTGACAGGTATTCGATCTTGTCAGTCGCGATACCTTTTTCAACCTTTCGATACGGAGTTTCGAGAAAACCGAAATTATTCGTTCGCGCGTAGACCGCGAGCGAGTTGATCAGACCGATATTCGGTCCTTCCGGTGTTTCGATAGGACAGACGCGACCGTAGTGCGTTGGATGAACGTCACGCACTTCAAAACCTGCACGTTCACGTGTCAAACCACCCGGCCCAAGCGCCGAGATGCGTCGCTTGTGGGTCACTTCCGACAAGGGATTGTTCTGGTCCATGAACTGCGACAGCTGACTGGAACCAAAGAACTCCTTGACCGCTGCAGCCACAGGTTTTGCATTGATGATGTCCTGCGGCATCAAGCCTTCAGACTCAACCATGCCGAGGCGTTCACGTACGGCACGTTCAACGCGTACAAGGCCGACACGAAAAACGTTTTCGGCCATCTCCCCTACGGAACGAATACGTCGATTACCCAGGTGATCGATGTCGTCGACCGTACCGTTGCCGTTACGAATATCAATAAGCACCTGCATGACAGACAGGATGTCTTCCTTGTCCAGCGTACCGAGCCCTTCGGTACTGTCGCGAGACAGACGTCGGTTGAACTTCATCCGGCCAACCGGTGACAGGTCGTAACGATCGGGCTCGAAAAACAGATTGTTGAACAGATTTTGAGCCGCTTCCTTGGTCGGTGGCTCACCCGGGCGCATCATGCGGTAGATCTCGACCTGCGCTTCGAGCTGAGTACGGGTTGGATCGATGCGCAAGGTGTTGGATACATACGGTCCGCGATCAAGATCGTTGACGTAAAGTACTTCGATCTTCTTGATACCGGCCTCATGAATTTGTTCGACCAGTTCCGGTGTCAGTTCGCTATTGGCTTCCGCCATCAGCTCACCCGTTTCAGGATCAGCGATGTCATGAAACAGGACTTTGCCGACCAGGTATTCAGCTGGTATTTCAAGCTTCTTGACCTTGGCATCTTCGAGTTTGCGAACATGGCGCGCGGAAATACGGCGGCCGGTTTCAACAATAACCGTCTTACCAGCCTTGATATCAAATGCTGCGGTTTCACCCCGCAGGCGTTCCGGTACCAATTCCATTTCGATCTTGGTCTTGCTGAGGGAGATCTTGTGCGTTTCGAAAAACGTTTCAAGAATGTCGCTGGTTTCGTATCCGAGTGCACGCAATACGATGGTCGCAGGCAGTTTACGACGACGGTCAATACGCGCAAAGATGCAGTCTTTTGGATCAAATTCGAAATCGAGCCAGGACCCACGATACGGGATGATACGAGCGCTGAACAAAAGTTTGCCTGAGGAATGCGTCTTGCCACGGTCATGGTCAAAGAACACACCCGGCGAGCGGTGCAACTGCGACACGATTACGCGTTCCGTGCCATTGATGATGAAGGTTCCATTGCCCGTCATCAAAGGCAATTCACCCATGAACACTTCTTGTTCCTTGATGTCCTTTACCACCTTGTTGCTTGCAGGCGCTGTCTTGTCATAAATGATCAGACGCGCAAGCACTCGCAAAGGCGCTGCGAAAGTCAGGCCACGGATCTTGCACTCACGTTCGTCGAACGCGGGTTTGCCAAGGCGGTAGCTGACGTAATGCAACTCGACGTTGCCTGAATAACTGACAATCGGCATGACACTGTTGAACGCACCGTGCAAACCTTTTTCGATGCGCTCATCTGTCGCCTTGTCTTCCTGCAAGAAGGAGCGATAGGAATCCAGCTGCGTCTGCAGCAGGAACGGCACCTCAAGGACAGGTGCGCGCTTGCCGAAATCCTTGCGGATGCGTTTCTTTTCAGTGAACGAAAAAGCCATCAACGTTCCTCTTTTTGTGCTCAAGGGTAGACAGCATGTGCTGCCCACCAAAAATAAGTTTTTCGGCGTTGCCGGCTACATATAACGAGCCGTTAAACGACGAATGGCCGGCAGTCGCAACGACTGCCAGCCGACTGACGCTGTGCAGGCCTGGCATTTGCACCAGACCCACACACCGGTACTGCAGGGCCTTACTTGAGTTCGACAGTCGCGCCGGCTTCTTCCAGAGCTTTCTTAAGCTCTTCTGCTTCGTCTTTCGATGCACCTTCCTTGATCGGTGCTGGAGCACCTTCAACAAGGTCCTTGGCTTCTTTCAGGCCAAGACCGGTAGCACCACGAACTGCCTTGATGACGCCAACCTTGTTTTCGCCAAAGCTTGCCAGTACAACATCAAACTCGGACTTTTCTTCAGCGGCGGCGCCACCTGCGTCACCACCACCTGCTGGGGCTGCAGCAACTGCCGCAGCGGCAGAAACGCCAAATTTTTCTTCCATTGCGCTGATCAGATCAACGACTTCCATAACTGACATGTTGGAAATGGTGTCGAGCATGTCTTCTTTTGAAACGGCCATTCTTGTCTCTCCGGTGGGAGTGTCTCAGCACTTCCCGATCAAATATTTAAGTGAACAGTAAAACGTAAGGCTGAACGGTGCTTATCCTTTGGACAAGCGAACCGCTTCAACTGTACGCACAAGCTTTCCAGGAACTTCGTTCAAAGTGCGTGCGAGCTTCGTGATCGGAGCCTGCATGACAGACATCAGCTGAGCAATTGCCTCGTCCCTTGTCGGGAGATTGGCAAGCTTGCCGATATCGCCAGCTGCGATCGTTTCACCACCGACTGCACCAATAGCGATCTTCAATTGATCGTTATCTTTGGCGAAGTCACGAAACAGACGAGCTGCCGCACCTGGGTCCTCTTTCGAGAATCCCAGCATCAGCGGGCCCGACAATGAATCGTTCATGCACTCGAATTCGGTTCCCTTGACTGCCAGTCGAGCTAACGAGTTCTTGACCACGCGAACATACACACCGTTCTCACGCGCCTTGGCACGCAGTTCGGTGAGCTGACCCACGCTCAAGCCTCGATACTCGGCAGCCACAGCCGACAACGCCGAACCCGCAACATCTGCGACTTCCGCGACCACCGCCTGCTTCTCTGTGTAACTCAGAGCCATAGAGCACCTCATTTATGCTGTCCTCACAACGAGGACGGCCTAGCCTTGTGATCCGTCAGTCTCGAAAGACATTCGAACCACCCCTATCTACGCAGGCAATTAAGCGCCACAACCGAAAAAGCTGTCGTGACACACCTGCGGTCTTCGATGAGACAAGGCGTACTCAAAACACCACCTGCTCACTCAAAGTTCTTCTTGATCTCAGGCTACTAACTGACTGCCTGCGACCTTCAAATAGAAAGCTCAATCGATACAAACGCGATCAAACGATCAACAATCCAATCCGACAACAATCGGATCTAAATCGATCAGATCAATGCGGCGTGATCGATCGTCAAACCAGGCCCCATGGTCGTCGAGACCGTGACCTTTTTCATGTAGATACCTTTGGCAGATGTCGGCTTCGATTTAACGAGATCAGCCAGCAAGGTATTCAGATTCTCAACCAGTTGCTGCGGCTCGAACGTCGCCTTGCCAAGTGTGCAATGGACAATACCGCCCTTGTCGGCGCGGTAGCGCACCTGACCTGCTTTCGCATTGGTCACAGCTTCCGCAACATTGGGCGTAACCGTACCCACTTTCGGATTTGGCATCAGACCACGCGGGCCAAGAATGGTGCCGAGCGCACCCACAACTCGCATGGCATCAGGAGCGGCGATAACGACATCGAAATCCATGTTGCCGGCTTTTACCGATTCGGCGAGATCTTCAAAACCCACTTGATCGGCACCTGCTTCTTTCGCGGCATCGGCTGCTGCACCTTGGGCAAAAACCGCCACACGAACAGTTTTGCCTGTGCCATTTGGCAACACGCTGGAACCACGGACGACTTGATCCGATTTACGCGGATCAATCCCCAGATTCACTGCCACATCGACAGATTCAGCGAACTTCACTGACGACAACTCTTTCAACAGGGCGAATGCTTCAGCGACTTCGTACTGCTTTTCAGGGTCGACTTTTTCGCGAATATTACGCGTACGCTTTCCAAGCTTAGCCATGTTACACGCCCTCCACGTCAAGACCCATACTACGGGCGGTGCCGGCGATGGTACGAACAGCTGCATCCATGTCAGCGGCGGTCAGATCGGGATTTTTCGTCGTTGCAATCTCTTCGAGCTGCGCGCGAGAAACCTTGCCTACCTTTTCGGTATTCGGGCGACCACTGCCCTTGGCAATGCCAGCAGACTTTCGCAACAGAACCGATGCCGGCGGTGTTTTCTGGATGTAGGTAAAACTACGGTCGTTATACACCGTGATAACAACGGGAATCGGCAAGCCTTGCTCGACACTCTGTGTAGACGCATTGAACGCCTTGCAGAATTCCATGATATTCACACCATGCTGACCGAGCGCAGGACCGACTGGCGGACTCGGGTTAGCCTGACCTGCAGGCACTTGCAGCTTGATGTACGCCTCAACTTTCTTGGCCATACTCTTTCAACTCCTGATCGGGTGCAGACGCTCCATGGCTAAAATCCATGCAAGCTCCCCGACGACGATGCCGCAAGATGCGGCGAATAACGTGGCCGAATCGACCACGACACTAAGAAATCAGGCTTTCTCGACCTGACTGAATTCAAGCTCTACCGGTGTCGATCGACCGAAAATCTGAACGGCAACCAACAGGCGGTTTTTGTCAAAATTAACTTCTTCGACAACGCCGTTGAAGTCGTTGAACGGACCATCAGTAACTCGCACCACTTCACCCACATCAAACAGGACTTTCGGCCGCGGCTTTTCGACACCTTCTTGAACGCGTTGCAGGATGGAGTCAGCTTCCTTGTCCGAAATGGGCGCTGGCCTGTCTGCTGTTCCACCGATAAAACCGAGCACCTTCGGCACGTCCTTCACCAAATGCCAGGTTTCATCTTCCATTTCCATACGCACGAGCACATAGCCCGGGAAGAACTTGCGCTCCGAGCGGCGTTTTTGCCCGTTTCGAATTTCAACCACTTCCTCGGTTGGAACCAGTATTTCGCCAAATTTTTCACCGAGCCCGGCACGCTCGATACGCTCTTCGAGAGACCGCTTGACGGTACCTTCGAAGCCCGAAAAGGCCTGCACCACAAACCATCGCATCGTCATTGTCAGATTCCCGTGATAAGCCGGAAAAGCCAGGACAACACCATGTCGAACAGCCACAGAAAAATGCCGACAATCAGAACAATAATGAAAACTGTCAGGGTAGTCTGGAAGGTTTCCGCGCGACTCGGCCAGACGACTTTACGCACCTCGGTGCGAGCATCACGAAAAAACGCAACCGTGCGCTTGCCCAAGGCCGTCTGATAAGCCAGAAAAGCGGCGATACCGAGTGCGGCAAGCAATCCGATGACTCGGAAAAGCAATGAATGTTCTGCAAATACATAAAACAGCACAAGCCCGGCAAGCACAACTATGCCTGCCGCCGCAAGTTTTAATGTATCGGCGCTACTTTGAGTTACTTCGGCCTTGGCGACCATGGTATATCCCGCTGCGTACGAACTGATGTACTAAAGGCTGACAACAAAATAAGGTTAGGCGACAACTGTACGGACTTGGCAGGCCAGGAGGGAATCGAACCCCCAACCTGCGGTTTTGGAGACCGCCGCTCTGCCAATTGAGCTACTGGCCT
>CAYULV010000179.1:0-8307 GCA_964445655.1 uncultured Granulosicoccaceae bacterium
GATAGGCGCGGCGGCTGGGATCGCGGAATACTTCGATTTGATTCACACACATCATTTTCCAGGCAGCGAGCTTAAAGCAACCAAACGGGGTGTCGCGGTTCACGACCTCTTGCGGAATCACGAAAAACAGCTATTACAGCCGGTACTCGATTATTTCGATGCCCGCAATGATATTCGGGTTTTGGGTCCGGTAGATGCAGCGGTCCGCGCACCCACTGTTGCTGTCGACGTTCAAGGTGATGCCGCCTCGATAGCCCGTTCGCTTGCCGATCACAAGATAATGTGCTCGAGTGGTAATTTCTACGCCTACCGATTGATCGAGGCCATGGGCCTTGACCCCGAAAACGGTGCCCTGAGACTTTCATTTGTTCACTATACGACTAAAGATGAAGTCGATCAGCTACTCAATGCACTAGATTTGGTCTTGTAGTAAGCGAGATTTGATACGATTCCTTGCAAATGAAGAATAGACAAGCCTGTCACGAAATCAGGATAAATGCATTATGAGCAGTAATCTGGTATCACCGAAAGAATCAAGCTACGACATCGTTATCGTTGGCGGCGCGATCATGGCATCGTCCACTGCCTGGTTTCTGTCCGATGACAAGGATTTTAACGGACGGGTTCTCGTTGTGGAAATGGACCCGAGCTATTCGATGTGCTCAACTGCGCATACAAATTCCTGCATGCGACAACAATTCAGCACCGAACTGAATGTCCGTGTCTCCCAGTTCGCCGCAGATTTTGTCAAAAATATGCGGAGCTACATGGCTAACGATGAACGTGTTCCAGAGTTGTCCATACAAAGCTACGGTTATATGTATCTGGCAGACAACGATGGGTTTGCCAATATCTTGCGTGAAAATCAGCAGGTTCAGCTTGCCTGTGGTGCAGCAACACAGCTCATGGACCAACAAACGATAAAACAGAACTACCCGTTCTACAATGTTGAAGATATTGTTCTGGGCTCCATCAACCTTGTTGATGAAGGTTACTGGGATGGCTCTACCGTATTTGACTGGTGGCGTCGAGTGGCGCGCGAACGTGGCATCGAGTACATCACAAATGAAGTGGTTGGCATGAGCAAGAATGCAGCCGGCACCAAAGTCGAAAGCGTTACCTTGAAATCAGGTGAAGTTGTCTCCTGCGGTAAAGTACTCAATGCATCAGGCCCAAGGGCCAGCGTGACCGCGAAGATGGCCGGTATCGAGCTACCGGTTGAACCGCGCAAACGTTTCACGTGGGTATTTGCAGCAGAAGAACCACTGGATCGAGAGCTGCCATTGACCATCGATCCGTCGGGTATACACGTACGAGAAAATGGCAACGGCACTTATCTGGCTGGTGGTCATACAGATTATGACCCAGCGGTTGCTTTTGATGATTTCGACATGGATCAAGCCTTTTGGCAAGAAACGGTTTGGCCTGCGCTGGCCAATCGCATTCCAGCATTTGAAGCCATCAAAATTACCAGTGAATGGGCTGGACACTACGCGTACAACACCTTTGATCAAAATGCTGTGATGGGTACGCACAATGAAGTCGAAAACTTCTATTTTCTCAATGGCTTCTCTGGGCATGGCTTACAACAGTCCCCGGCCATGGGTCGCGGTACGGCCGAACTACTCGTACATGGCGAGTACCGCAGCCTTGACATGAGTTTGTTCAACTATGAACGCATAATAAAAAATACGCCTATTATCGAAAAAGCGGTTATCTGATCAATCAAGTTCGACGGATATATCCCTCCCCTATCAGACATTATGAGAACGAGTACGACTTCATGAAAAAAATCGTGTTGACCGGCGCAGCCGGACGTCTTGGTTCCTATCTTCGCGAGCCAATGACCGGCTGGGCTGATGAATTGGTGTCAACCGATATTGTTGATGACATAGGCAAGCTCTATCCAGGAGAGACCTATATCAAAGGTGATCTTGCCAATCTCGATGATATGTTACGAGTACTTGATGGCGCCGAAATGGTTGTCCATATGGGAGCGTACGCTGATGAAGGACCTTTCGAGAAATTGCTAGGCCCCAATTTTGTCGGGTCTTACAATATCTGGGAAGCCGCTCACCAACATGGATTACGCCGGGTCATATACGGCAGTTCCATTCATGCTGTCGGCATGTATCCGAAAAACGAATTCATCAGTGTCGACGCAGCACATCGACCCGATACTTTTTATGGTCTCGCAAAATGCTTCACAGAAGATCTTGGCAGCCTCTACTGGGACAAGCGAGGACTCGAGAGTGTTCATATGCGTATATTGTCCTGTGCTCAAGTCAACAATGCCAGAGCGCTTGGATCCTGGTTATCTTACGACGATCTGATTCAATTGGTGCATAGATGCGTTGAGACTCCGGTGACCGGCTTCAGTGTCATTTATGGCGTCTCAAACAATGATCGAGCACCGGTCGATAATGCCAAAGCCAGCTTTCTGGGGTATCGGCCTAAAGACAACGCCGAACAGTTTGCGACCGAAGTACTGGCGAATGAACCACCGATGAATCCTCAAGACCCTGGTCATATGTGTCATGGCGGACCATTCGCATCGGTGGAACTGGGCAATAGCGGTACCGCGACCATGAACATCATCAACGACAAGAAGGAAACCTGAAGCCAGCCGCAAACCTTGACTATTCAGCCGGATCTGCTGCCAGACTAATTTTCAACAGATGGTCGGCAAATTCAATCTCGTCGCCCGCCATGATCTTGCGGCGACGGCGGGTCTCAACCTCTCCGTTGACCAATACCTCCCCGGCGTCAATAACCTGCTTGGCAGCGCCACCACTGCCGACCAAACCTTCGAATTTCAGAATACGAAAAAGCTCAGCAGGTTCTCGTCTGATTTGAACGTCTTTGCTTATCATTCAGAACTCGAATTGGTCGTTGACTGAAACATCGATCAGTATGGTCTCGTTGTGCTTGTGCGCTTGATCAATCATTGTTAGGAGCTCATGTGCATTACTAGCACGTTCAGCTTTGACTCCATAAGCTTGAGCAATCGCGCAAAAATCGGGGGCAACAAGATCAACACCCTCAGGCTTTATTCCTTTCGCTTTCATGAATTCTCGAATTTCCCCATAACCCTGATTGTTCCAAACAACTACGACCATTGGCAGGCCAAGCTCTTCCAGTGTACCGAGTTCGGATAAAGTGAATTGCAATCCGCCATCGCCGATCAAACAGATAAGCGGTAAGTCGGGGCGAGCGAGTTTCGCACCGATAGCCGCAGAGAGCGCATAACCAAGGGTCCCGAAACCGACAGCCGAATTGAACCAGGCCCCCTTATCGCCGGGGGCGAAAGCCAGATTTCCCGCATAAATCAATTCAGTAGAATCACCGACGATGACCGCTCTGTCAACGTTTTCTCGTAACTGCTCCAACAAGCGGATAAGCTGCTTGTAGTTATCTGACAATTCGCCTCTTATCGCGTTGTTTATCGTTTCAGTCGAAACGTTGTTGTGTTTCTTGTCCACGCCCCACAGCAAAGCATTGATACCGAAACGTGCCAGACAGCACAAGCCGATGGTGGCAACGTGGTTGGCATCAAGTTGCTGCGGGTCAATATCGATGCGTACCAGACGCTTTATCTCTAACGGTCCTTCTGTTTCATAGACATCGTAATCTGTCGGGCCTAATTCGGTACCGATGGCGATGACGACATCAGTGGCTTCAATCATGCGGCGTAGAGGTTTGAGACTGGCACTGGCATGTAATACCAGAGGATGTGCTGGTATATGTGAGCGAGCATTGGCTGTCGTGATCACCAGCGCATTCAGCCGCACTGCAAGTTCCAATAGCTTGGATCCTGAACCGCGACACCCGCCACCGGCGAGAATGACCACTGACCCTGCTTTATTGATCACGCCATGGGCATGGCGGATCTCGCCTTCAGATGGCTGCGGTGGTGGCGCAGGCAATTGGATAGAACGGTGCAAGGATTGCGAACTACAGTTAGCCCGCATCATAGACAACGGTATTTCGATATGCACAGGACCCGGTCTTGCCGTTGAAAATAGCGCAAATGCCGAATGGATGGCAGGGGCAATATCTTCTACTCGGCCAACGGTAAATGATTTGATTGCAACGGAGCGCGCAAACGCGGATTGGTCTGGCATCTCATGTAAATTGCCACGGCTTGAGCGATCAGGATTGTTGACGCCACTGATAACCAGCATAGGTATTGAATCCGCTCTGGCTTGCAACATGGCGGTCGCGATATTTGCCAGTCCCGGCCCGGTAATAACCAGACAAACGCCAGGTTTTCCGCTCATGCGCGCATATCCATCAGCCATAAAGCCCGCACCTTGCTCGTGCCGCGGCGTTACGTGCTTGATGCGCGACTCTGCCAGCCCACGATACAACTCCACCGTATGTATGCCAGGAATGCCGAATACCACATCGACGTCGTAGGCTTCCAGCAGCCGGATCAGATATTTTCCGGTTAGTTCGTTCATGTTGTTACTAGAACATGCCTGTGTTGTTTTGGAATTCATACCAGTTTCTGACTTCTCAGCATTTTATTCTTTCCATGTTGGGATCAAAAGGAGGCGTTAGTTGTGCACTGCAATCGAATAGCCTGTCAGCGACTTTCAATTGATATTGTGCCTTGAGGATGAAATCCTTATCGACACCATCGATATGGCGAACATAACCCATACCAATTGATACTCCCAAATGATGACCGAAGCCAGCGCTCGCTAACCAGCCCACGGCTTGTCCATCGCGCAAAATCGTCTCCCGACCCAATAGCACGCATGATGGATCGTTTACCGTAAAACAAACCAGTCGCTTCTGAACCCCCTGTTCAAGCTGTCGAATGATGGCATCGCGACCTTTGAAAATAACACCGGTACGCGGATATTTTACCGCCCAGGTGAGACCTGCTTCGATCGGTGTATGGTCAGGTCCAATGTCACTGCCCCAGGCTCTATACGCCTTTTCAAGCCGACATGACTCGATCATGCGATACCCCGCGTTGATCAATCCTTGTTCGCGCCCTGCCTCTAACAGTGCGGTATACAAGGTCACAGCAAACTCGATGGGAATGTGTAGTTCAAACCCCAACTCTCCGACATAGGTGATGCGTAAGGCTAATACCGGGCATGCCGCAATATCGATCTTTCGACAATGGGCAAAGGGGAAATTCTCGTTACTGATATCGTCGCGACTCAACTGGGACAGGATCAATCGTGACGACGGGCCCATTAAGGACAAGACGGCATAAGCCGATGTCACATCGACTAATTGCGCGTTTAGCCCGATGGGTATATTGCGTCTGATCCAGTCAAAATCGCGCGTTGCAAATCCAGTACCGGTCACAATATAGAATTCATCGTCAGCCAAACGTGCAATCGTGACGTCGGCCTGGATTCCGCCTTTATCGTCTAGCAATTGCGAATATACGAGAGACCCGACCGGCTTGTCGACATCGTTTGCTGCCAGCCATTCAAGCGCTACCAGTGCATCAGGGCCTTTAAGGATAAATTTGGCAAATGATGATTGATCAATCAGAACAGCGTCATGACGAGCAGCGTGATGTTCACGTGCCACCGCATCAAACCATCCAGGTTTTGCAAAACTGTACACGTCTTTCGGCAATTCGCCTGCGCTTGCATCGGCAAACCAGTTAGGCCGTTCCCAACCGAGTTTTTCGCCAAAACAGGCTCCCTGATTCTTCAATATTTTATAAAGTGGTGAGCGTCTTGATGGACGAGCACTACTGAATTCTTCCTGAGGCCAGGCGATCGTGTAATGTTTGGCATAGGCTTCCAGAGTTCGGGCTCTTACCCAATCCACACTTTGATGCGACGGTCCGAAGCGACGTATATCCACTGGCCAAAGATCGTAAGGCGGCTCACCATGGTGTACCCATTCAGCCAAGGCCATCCCCGCCCCACCACCGGCTGCAATACCAAACGCATTGAAGCCCGCACCAACATAGAAATTATCAAGTTCCGGCGCTTCGCCAAGGATGAAATTGCCGTCTGGCGTAAAACTCTCAGGTCCATTGAGCAGTTGCTTGATGCCCACATCATTCAACGCAGGCACACGCTCAATAGCTTGCTTCATAAGTGGCTCGAAATGTTGAACGTTCTCATCAAGCAGCGAAAAATTGAAATTTTTCGGTATCCCATCGATCGCCCAGGCAATGGGATTTGGCTCATAGCCCCCCATGACCAGGCCGCCCACCTCTTCCTTGAAATAAGTCAAACGATCCGGATCACGTAAAGTCGGCAATGTATCGGTGATCCCCGGTACAGCATCGGTAACAAGATACTGATGTTGTACTGAGACCAACGGCACGTTTACCCCGAAACGCGCTGCGAACTCGCGGGTCCACTGCCCCATACAGCACACAAGTTTCTCACAATGAATGGTTCCCGCTGTGGTGATAACGCCACTTATCTTGCCTTGCTCAACCAAGAGATCAAGAACTTCGATATCTTCCTTGATGATCGCCCCCTTCATTCGCGCGCCCTTCGCCAATGCTTGGGTGATATCGGCAGGATTGGCCTGACCATCGGTTGGTAGAAAAGCCGCACCGTGCAGATCCTCGATGGTCATCAGTGGCCAAAGATCCAGCGCCTCCTTTGGCGTCAGCAATTGCATGTCCAGACCAAAGGCGTGTGCTGTACTCGCCTGACGCTTTACCTCAGTCCATCGGTCAGCATTACAGGCTAATCGCAGACCACCATTCATTTTCCAACCGCTACTTAAACCTGTTTCCGCTTCGATACGTCGATACAACTCTACCGAGTATCCAAGTAATTCGGTGATGTTGGCATTCGTCCTCAACTGTCCAACCAGGCCCGCGGCATGAAACGTCGTACCACTGGTCAACTTGTGACGCTCCAGCAGCACAACCTCACAACCAAGGTGGGCAAGATGATAGGCGGTAGAACAACCCACGATGCCACCACCGATGATAATCACCTTGGCTGATTCTGGAAGAAAAGAATTCATGGACGATAGTTGTGCGGTTGAAAAAGCGCTAAAGCTCAATTTGTCTAATCGCTTGATTGAACCGTTCAAGGTTCATCCGCGAGTATTGTGAATAATCGAAGTCGATTTTTGAATGAACTTCGGACACCATGCTCCACAAAGTCTCGCGTAATAGAGATGCACACTTCATTGCACGGTACTGCAGCCAGCGCTGCTCCGATGGCGATTCAGCAAAATACAAATCAAGCAGCTTCCTCTCCAGAGCTTCAGGCAGGTCGTTGTTGGAAGCCAATCCACCCAAATCAAACAACGGGGTGTTGTAACCCGCGTATTCCCAGTCAATCAGCCAGAGCTTTTTGCCGTCATCGATAAAATTGGCCGCAAGCAGATCATTGTGACCATAGACAATATCAAAAGGACCTGCCAGAGATTCAAGCCGCGATGCAAGCTCCAGCCATTCGTTTAACTGTTCACTATAGGGGCTGTTTGCGGTTCGAAGTGTAGTTGCATAGTCGCGTATGACATGAAACACCCAGAACACCAAAGACGCACCGCGCAATTCAGTGGCTACCCTTTGATGGCAATCCTTGATCACCTTGACTACGCGCTCAAGTATTTCCGGTCGATTGATATCATCTGTGGTTAGTGTACGGCCTTCTATATAGTCAATGACCAACAACCCTTTGGCAACATAATGTACAGCGGGTGCAATTCCGGCAGCATGGGCTGCGCGGCTGGCGGCCAATTCGTTAAACCGTAGTATCTGGTGTTCGGGTATATCCTGCCCAAGGCGAACTACGTACTTGCTGTGATTATCCTTGACGACAAAATTCTGGTTGGTCATGCCACCATCGAGTGTGTCCACACTGGGTTTCCCTTTCCAGCAATCGAGCTCCGAAATTTGTTTAACGACACTATCAATATCCATTACAACTGATCCAAAACGGTGTCAATCGCTCCGCTTAACTTCGCGACCAGTTCATCGATCTGTCCGTCCTCAATAATAAACGGAGGTGCCAGCAGCACATGATCTCCATTCTTGCCATCTCGGGTCCCCGCCATCGGGTAACAAATCAGCCCAGCCTCAAATGTAGCTTTTTTCAGTTTTCCGGCAACGCCAGCGTTTGACGCAAATGGTGCTTTTGTATTGAGATCCGCCACGAATTCGATACCGCGAAACAATCCGCGACCGCGTATATCTCCTACATGCGCATGGTGAGCAAAACGGCTTTGCAGTGCTGACGATAACTTATCCCCCATAAGCTGTACACGAGCGGTCAGATTGCGGTCAACAATGGCGTTTACCACGGCATGGGCGGCTGCCGCCGCTACCGGGTGTGCCAGATAGGTATGCCC
>CAYULV010000180.1:0-8282 GCA_964445655.1 uncultured Granulosicoccaceae bacterium
TTGGCGTGGCGTATTTGCCGCAAAGCACCTTGGTATTGATGTTTGTCGTGATGGCTGTCGTGTTGACAATCAGACCTTATGGTTTGCTTGGCCGTGAAGAAGTGGCTGGCGAGCACGGGCAGGTTGGAGAACCGGAGCGTCCGATCAAGCCTGCCGGGGTCGTCGGGCGTTTATTTGTCGGTATCTTGTTGATTGCCTTGTTTGCACTGCCGCATCTGGGAGAACATTTCCTCGTCATTCTCGCGACCGACATCATCATCTTCTGCTTGTTTGCCGCGAGTTTGCATTTCCTGTTGGGTCTCGGTGGTCTGGTGTCGTTTGGGCATGCGGCGTACTTTGGCGGTGGTGCCTATGTCGCTGCTTTGCTGGTCTCGCATGCGAATGCGCCGATGGAACTTGCGTTCTTGTTGGCGCCGGTCGGTGCTGGCCTTGCTGCCGTGATTATCGGCTGGTTATGCATTCGACTCACGGGTGTCTATTTTGCGATGTTGACCCTGGCACTGGCGCAATTGGTGTGGTCACTGGTTTTTCAGTGGGATGAATTTACCGGGGGCGATGATGGCTTGGTCGATATCTGGCCGGCCGATTGGCTGTCTGATGCCAATGCTTATTTCTATTTCACGGTGATTGTCGGGGTCGGTGGCATTATCCTGTTACGCCATGTTGCCCATTCACCATTCGGTTATGCGCTGCGTGCTTCACGCGACTCAAGTCGACAGGCAGAAGCCACGGGTATTGATACCAAACGCGTGCAGTGGATAGCCTTTGCATTTGCCGGTGCCATGGCAGGCATCTCCGGTGGTCTATTCGTCTTTTCCAAAGGCAGTGTTTTTCCTACCGAGCTTGAAATAGCCAAGTCGTTTGATGGACTTATCGTGGTCTTTCTCGGGGGTGTAAAGACCTTGTCTGGCGGTGTGGTCGGTGCAGCCTCTCTTGAACTCGTCAAGGATTATCTGACCCGCTTCGAGTACTGGCGACTGACACTTGGTTTGTTGATCATAGCCGTGGTCATACTGGCGCCTTATGGCATTGTTGGCAGCTTACGTAAACTTGCTGAGCGTATTGGCCTGGTTCGTCATCCGGATACTGAATCATGAGCACCGATACAACACCAGTGCTGTCAGTGGAGGGCTTGTCGAAGTCCTTTGGTGGTATTCACGCGGTTCAGGATGTGAGCTTCGACGTAGCCGTTGGAGAACTCCTGGCTTTGATTGGCCCCAATGGCGCGGGCAAGACTACCTGCTTCAATATGTTGATGGGGCAGTTACCCACAACAAGTGGTGTGGTACGACTGAACGGTGAAACAATTACTGGACTTAAGCCAAGGCAGATATGGCGTCGTGGCGTCGGGCGCACGTTCCAGATTACGGCCAGCTATGCGTCGATGACGGTGATCGAAAACATTCAGATGGCGCTGATCTCGCATCATCGCCGTGTTTTTTCGATCCGACCCTTCGCGCACAAGCTTTATCGTGAACAGGCTATGGCATTACTCGATCTTGTCGGTATGAGCGAGCAGGCTGATCGGCACTCGGCCATTCTTGCCTATGGCGATCTCAAACGACTGGAACTGGCAATAGCCTTGGCGCATGAACCGACGCTCTTGTTAATGGATGAACCCACAGCCGGTATGGCGCCGAGTGAGCGAATCGCCTTGATGCAACTGACGGCAGATATCGTCAGTGAAAAAAATCTTAGCGTGCTGTTTACCGAGCATGATATGGACGTTGTGTTTGCCCACGCACATAGAGTGATGGTGCTTAATCGTGGTGAGCTGATCGCCAATGGCAATGTTGACGCGATACGCAACGATCCAATGGTCAAGGAAGTGTATCTCGGTGGCGGCAGTGTTTTTGCCAATGACGAGGCACCCGGACATGCTTGAACTTGATGCTGTCAACAGCTTCTATGGCAAGGCGCATATCCTCAATGATCTCGGCTTCTCGATAGGTGAAGGTGAGGTTGTGTCACTGCTCGGAAGGAATGGGGCAGGCAAGACAACGACCATGAAGTCCATCATGCAACTGGTCAAACCCGCGCAAGGTCGTGTGGTTTTTGAGGGGCATGAACTGACACGGCTCGCACCTCACCAGGTTGCGAAGCTCGGTGTTGGTTATGTGCCGGAAGAGCGGCGTATCTTTACCGATCTGACGATCATGGAGAATCTTGAAGTGGGCAGGCAGGCCCCGCGCGCCGGTGTATTCGAGTGGACAGTCGACATACTGTTTGAATTGTTTCCGAATCTGTCCGAGCGACGTTCCAATCGAGGACGTGCCTTGTCCGGTGGCGAGCAACAGATGTTATCGATTGCCCGCACCTTGATGGGAAATCCCAAAATCCTGTTGCTGGATGAACCATCAGAAGGCATTGCACCGGTTATTGTTGAGCAAATGGCGGAGACCATTCTCAAGCTCAAGCGCGAGGGTTTACCCGTATTGTTGTCCGAGCAGAACCTGCACTTTGCACGCATGGTATCTGATCGCGCGGTCATCATAGAAGGTGGCAATATCAAGTACGACGGCACATTCGTCGAACTTGATGCGAGCCCCGATATTAGAAGTGCCTATTTATCGGTTTAGATCTATTGCAGCTTGAGACACACCATGAACTTAAAAGAGGCGCTTAATCGCCGTGCTGCAAATCCTCTCCTTGTGCTCGCTGGTGGTACGGATTTCTATCCGTCACTGGGTGATAAGTCTCCGCCGTCGGATGTCATAGACACCACAGGTATAAAAGAGCTGCAGGGTATTTCGGTTGATGCGTCAGGGTGGCGAATAGGCGCTGCCTGTACCTGGACTGAATTGATCAAGGCAGAATTACCTCCGGTGTTCGATGCTTTGAAAGCTGCCGCGCGCGAAGTGGGGTCAGTACAGATTCAGAATGCAGCAACAATTGCCGGTAACCTGTGTAATGCGTCACCGGCAGCCGATGGTGTGCCTCCCTTGCTGGCACTTGAAGTGCAGGTCGAGCTGGCCTCACGTCGTGGGCGACGCGTATTGCCTCTGGCTGAATTCATTCTCGGCGTGCGTCGTACCGCATTGGCCGATGATGAATTGTTAATCGCCATTCATGTGCCATCGCAGAGCGATGACGCACGAAGCGTATTTACCAAACTGGGTGCACGTCGTTATCTGGTCATTTCGATAGCGATGATTGCCGTTACCCTTGTGCGTCACAATGGCAAGATCAGTGATGCGCGTATTGCGGTTGGCTCTTGTTCGCCCGTCGCCTGTCGGCTTGAGGCACTTGAATCGAGTATCAAAGGGCAAGAGCTTCAAGCACTGACTGCAGATGCGGTATCGCAGATTGTCTGGCAAGCTGAACTGTCGGAACTCACACCGATTGACGACGTTCGCGGTTCCGCCAACTATCGCCACCAGGCTGTGCGAGAAATGCTTGCTCGGCTTATTGTTGATTGCGCGCAGCAATGGGAGAACGTATCCGCATGACGCACTCTGTGTCCTTCGAACTGAATGGCCAATCGGTTACGCACGATACATCGCACACAACTCGTCTGTCGTCACTGCTGCGCGAGTCCTGTGATTGTCTTGACGTCAAGATCGGTTGCAATGCGGGTGACTGTGGGGCTTGCACTGTGCTGGTCGATGGCAAGGCGGTTTGCGCCTGTTTGACTGCTGTGGGGCAAGTTTCGGGCAAGTCTGTTGATACGCTTGTCGGACTTGACACCTCATGTGAGATTACCCAGTCATTGCAGTCATCGTTTCTGCGCCATGGCGCTGCGCAATGTGGCATCTGTACGCCGGGCATGCTAGTCAGTGCGGTTGCCTTGTTGCGTGAACGTCAAAACCCGACTCTGGACGAAGTTCAGGATGCCTTGGGCGGCGTCTTGTGTCGTTGCACGGGTTATCGCAAGATTATCGATGCGGTGCTTGATGCTGGCTCCGATGCTGGCGCCTCGGGTGCAAGTGCCAGCGCGATCAAAGCGAGCGATGTCTCAAGTGAGGTTACTAAAGACTTGCAGCATGGACTTGTCGGCCAACCGCTGATTCGTATTGATGGTCTGCCTAAAGTCAATGGTACTGATAAGTTTGGTGATGATGTCGCACCGGCAGGCGCTCTGGCCTTGCGACTGGTGCGCTCGCCTTATCATTCCGCCTCTTTCGAGTTTGGTGATGTGGATGCTTATGTCAAATCGAATACAGGCCTTGTGCGTGTGTTTACGGCTAAAGATATTCCTGGGCTTAATCTGTTCGGCATCATTCCAGGCTATATCGATCAACCAGTGTTTGCCGAAACTACCGCTCGCTTCAAAGGTGAAGCGGTAGCCGCTGTCGTCGGTGATGCTACAGCAATAGCCGCGTTGGACGTGGATGACTTTCCGGTGAGTTTTTCTGAGCTTGATGCGTCACTGACGCCGATGGAAGCGTTGGAAGACAGCGCCTCATTGGTCCATACAGATCATGGCAGCAACGTACTGTGTGGTGGCAAAGTTATCTGTGGCGATGCTCGCAGTGCCATCGCCGATGGTTTTCTTAGTGTGCGTGCGCGATTCTCGACGGGTTTTGTTGAACACGCTTATATAGAACCAGAGGCTGGTTACGCTGTGCGCGTCGGCGATACGCTGGAAATATATGGTTGCACGCAAGCGGCCTATCTGGATCGTGAAAGTGTGGCTGCCATCATGGCATTGCCCGAAGAGTCCATTCGCGTCGTACCAACTGCCTGCGGTGGTGGTTTCGGTTCAAAACTCGATATATCTTTTCAACCGTTTGTTGCCTTGGCTGCCTGGTTGCTGAACAAACCGGTAAAAATTGCTTACACGCGTACCGAATCGATGCAGTCAACCACCAAGCGACATGCGTCGGACATGCGGTTGGAAATCAGTGTTGACAAAACCGGCAAATTGAAAGGCTTTTTGTTTGATGGCACCTTTAATACCGGCGCCTATGCATCCTGGGGGCCGACCGTTGCCAATCGTGTGCCGGTACATGCGTCTGGTCCTTATCATGTACGCGACTATCATGCTGAAGCACATGGTATCTACACAAATACATCGCCTGCCGGTGCCTTTCGTGGTTTTGGTGTGCCGCAAGTGGCCATCGCTCAGGAATCCTTGTTTGATGAGTTGGCGAATGCGCTTGGAATGGACAGGCTTGCGTTCCGTCAACTCAATGCACTCGATGGCGATATGCCAACCGTGACCGGTCAGCGTATAGATTCATACGGAATCAAGGCTTGTCTTGATGCGCTTGAAAACCATTGGCAGAACGCATCGGCCGATGCCATCGCGTTTAATAAAAAAGCAGAACAGGATCATTCGCCATGGCGCCGTGGAATTGGTATCAGCTCGGGGTGGTACGGCTGTGGGAATACATCATTGCCTAACCCGTCGACGATAAAGTCTGGCATTACGTCGCAAGGAAAAATCTGTCTGCATCAAGGTGCGATAGATATCGGGCAGGGTTCGAACACGGTGATCTTGCAGATCTTTGCCGATACCTTAGGCGTTGCAGCAAGGGATGTTGAAATAATTGGCCCGGATACGGCAGTTACTCCCGATGCAGGTAAAACATCTGCATCGCGTCAGACGTTCGTGTCGGGCACTGCAGCCAGACTCAGCGCGCGTAGCTTGCGTGAACAGATTGTTCGTCTGACCAACTGTACCGAGATTCAAACGCTTCAGTGTGGTGATGGTTTGCTACAGGTCAATGCAGGTGCCGACACATTGGAGACGGCAAGTATCAAGCTTGATGAGCTGCCTGTTAACGATGATGGCTATGTCTTGATGGCTATCGAATCCTATGACCCACCGACCGAACCGCTTGATGAAAATGGACAAGGTGTGCCTTATGCCATGTACGGTTACGCCGCTCAGCTTGCTATCGTAGATGTCGATACACGACTGGGTGTAGTGAGGCTGGAAAAATTCTTTGCCGCCCATGATGTTGGCAAGGCGATTAACCCGGTGCTGGCGGAAGGGCAAATTCAGGGTGGGATTGCACAAGGCGTGGGTCTGGCATTGATGGAGGAATTCATCCCTGGACGCACCGAAAACCTGCATGATTACCTGATACCAACCATCGGAGACATCCCGCCGATTGAATCAATTCTGGTCGAAGTGCCTGATGCTCATGGGCCTTTTGGTGCCAAGGGGCTGGGTGAACATGTTCTGATACCCACGGCGCCTGCGGTACTCAATGCCATTGCCGATGCCAGCGGTGCTCGTGTGACTGAATTACCGGCAACGCCTGACAAGATACTTGCCGCCATACACAGCACAGAGCAAACTATTAATGTTGACAAACAGGTGGATGCGTAATGGTCAGGTTTGCAGTTGAACTTGAAGATAACGGCAAAATCCGTTGCGATGCTTGTCCTGTGCTCTGTTACATCAAGGATGGCAGAAGCGGTGCTTGCGACCGCTACGCTAACGAAGGTGGTGAGTTGGTCAGGGTTGATCCTTTCACGATACTTGAGCGCAAAGATAATCCGAGCCAGGGTGCAGTGCCGTTTCTTCGACAAGAGACTGATGATAGTGAGGCGAGAGACAAGGGCGAAAGCGACGGCTTATCCAGCGATGACGTTGCGAGTAGTCCGGAAAACTGGAACGGCGATATTCTGAAACCGGAACGCTTTGTGACCGCCATCGGCGCAGGTACTACCTACCCAGACTACAAGCCGGCACCTTTTATCGTCGGTCAGAAATATAACGACGTGGATATGGTAACCGTGGTGACGGAGGGGATTTTCAGTTACTGCGGGGTCAAGATTAAGATCGATACGGACAGGCATATCGGACCTGAACAATCACTGGTTCGAGTGCAAGGAGAAGCGGTCGGTCATGTCACCACCGGTGAGTACGGATCGCAGATGATGTCATTGGGTGGTGTGAATCACCTTACTGGTGGTTCTAAAAAGGAAGGGCGGCTGACGTGTCAAACGCTTTTGCAGTTGTGCAATCGCGAAGCGGTTGAGCTGTCCATCGACAATGGCGCTGACATAACTGTGCAGGCGGGACAGGCACCGGTGGTCAATGGCGTGCGTGAACAACTGATGCGGGTTGGCTGTGGCTCGGCAACGATCGGCATGTTTGCCAGACAGTGGGCACCGCACGTCGATGAAGTCGTGGTAGTCGATGATCACATCACGGGTGTGTTGTCAGAGCATCAAGCGGGCAAGTTGCTTGACATGAAGCCGACCGGCATTCGTATCAAGGGACGAAAATCAACACCCGGTCGTTATTTTCAGGTGGCCGAACCGGGTGCCGGCTGGGGTGGTACTGACATCGATGATCCGTTGACCATCATAGAAGAGTTCAAGCCAAGCATTGCGTATCCCGGCTTGCGTTTGTTAATGGTCTCGACCACGGGCGAGCAGTGGGGGTACTTTGAGCTGAATGATGACCTGGTACCGACGCCAGCCGATTTGCCCGATGCACTCAAGGAATCGGTTGAGCGAGTGGCGGAAAACTGTGAGCCTTCGTTGTGTTCGGTCTTGTTCATGGGTGGGGCCGGAGGGTCTTTACGTGCAGGTGTGACCGAAAACCCGGTACGTCTCACTCGATCGGTTCGCGAGTCGCTGACCTATGTGTCATGTGGTGGGGCGCCAGCCTATGTTTGGCCGGGCGGTGGCATCACGGTGATGGCCGATGTTATGCAAATGCCGGCAAACGCCTTTGGCTATGTACCTACCCCTGCGCTTGTTGCGCCCATTGAATTTACGCTGCGTCTCGATGACTACACCCGCCTTGGGGGCTACGCCGATCGCGTGCGTTCCATGGATGCGGTTGCGGCTGAAGTCGAGCGCTCGGTGGCAGGTACGGATGACCACCTGTGGCCGGGCGATCAGCGGCATTTCCGCTGGGCGGGCACTGGGTCCTAACTGGTCCACTTGGCTGTTGTTAATACGTTGCTTAATAGAGCTTGTCATCAAGGCTTGAATTTTCCTTGTTGGATGGTGACCCAACTAAACGAGCCGACTATTGTGGAAGTGAACATAGATGGCGATGACATCCTCCAGAGCGCTCGGCAATTTCGTCGTACACCATGTTCGACGCGTCAGTCGCTTGATATTATCCCGAAGCATCGCAAGCGTATGGTTGATGGTGAACAAGGGATCCCACCCCGTACGTTTCAATTCACCTTGCCCTGTCAGTGAACCTCTCACAGAGCGATGTTGAATCACGTTAACGCCAGTTAAAGCTGCTTCAAGCTCTTCTCGATAGCGCGGGTGTTCATCACAGGTAACCGTCGCCTGAGCCGCGATATGCGGTGCCAAGTTCTTCAATAGATCGCGACGCGCATAGCCACTGAGGTTACGCC
>CAYULV010000181.1:0-2787 GCA_964445655.1 uncultured Granulosicoccaceae bacterium
CTGTAAATGGTACTCGGTAAAAAAAGTACACCACTCTGCTCTACCAAGGATCGACAGAACTGCTCAACGCCGTCTGCACCTGTGTATCTTGGAAATGCCATGCAGGATCCGTCAGGATGTGACCATTCGAACAATTGCGGATAGCGCGCGAAGAAGGCATCCCACTTCGGCAGATTTTGATCGATGATGGAACAGTTTCTAGCCAACAGCTGGTCTCGGTTGTTTAACGCTATCTTCGCCAGTTTTTCACTTGGTCCGGAATTGCAGATTGACAGATAGTGTTTTAGTCGCTCCATCTTCGACAAGACACCCTTGTCAGCGCAAGCAATCCAGCCAATACGCAGCCCGGGCAAACCGTACGCCTTTGACATGACATTCAATGACAGCCCACGCTCGTATTCGTCGGCAATATGCGGCAGATGTTGTGTGCCAGAGGGGCCAAGTCCGTTAAATATTTCATCATGCAGTATATAGATGCCATGCTTTCGGGATAGATCGATCAATGCCTGGTAGCGATCACTCGACAAAATAGCGCCTGTCGGGTTGTGCGGAAAGTTAATCGTGATCAACTTGGTATTTTTTTGTACAGCTGCAGCGACTCGGTCTATATCAAGAGACCAGCCATCATCCGGATCCAGAGGAACACCGGTCGCGCTACAGATTGCCACCGGCATTGATTCGTGAGACTGGTAATTAGGTGTTACCACGATGGCGTGGCTGTCTTTATCCAGAATGACGGAATTCGCCGCGAATATACCTTCGCTTGCACCAGCGAAACACAGGATTTCATCAGCGTTTCGTTGCACATAAAGTGAGGCGATTGTTTCGCGTAGTTCAGGCGCGCCGTAGGTTTCGGTATAACCCAGCCACATGCTCTCGAAATCCTCGCGCTCTTGTGACGAGGCCATGGCTAGTAGTTCGTTCAAAGGCAGACTCTCGGCATCGGATGCGGTCAAGTGATAACGCGCTTTGAACTCCCATTTGGAGAAATGTGTTTCAAGCCTGAAGTCTGGTAACGTAGTCATCGGGTAATCCTGGTTCGATGTCTCGATTTACTTGCGAAACAACCACGTCACGGTGGCCCGAGCTTCCAGAGAATCGAGAACGAACTTATTCAAAGTTGACGGAAACAGACCCAAACATGCCGAAGTCCGCGTGAAAACCGGTTCCCCGCGGACATTCGACCGTACGAACAATGCTACCTGGCCCGTGACAAAACACTGTAGATGGTTTTGTCTGACGCTGGGTAGGTAGCGAATCGCAACTAGTTATTCCCCTTCGGCGGATTCAATACCCCCCATACACAAATATTTAAGCTCCATGAAATCATCCAGACCATGGCGTGAGCCCTCGCGACCAAGCCCTGACTTCTTGACGCCACCAAATGGCGCTTCTGCCGTTGAAATCAGGCCGGTGTTGATACCCACCATCCCATAATCGAGCGCTTCACCGACCCGCCAGCTTCTTGCCATATCACGTGTATAGAAATAAGACGCCAAACCGAATTCGGTATCGTTGGCGGCCTTGATGACTTCTGCTTCTGTGTTGAATTTGAACAAAGGAGCAAGCGGGCCAAAGGTCTCCTCTGTTGACACGACCATGTCATTGGTTATGTCGGTCAGAATGGTGGGTTCGAAAAACGTGCCGCCGAGCGAATGACGTGAGCCACCGAGCATGACATTTGCCCCATTGGCAACGGCGTCCGCGATATGCGATTCCACTTTGGCGACAGCGGCGTCATCGATAAGCGGGCCGAACGTGACACCTTCATCAAAGCCGTTACCGGTGGATAATGTCGAGATCTTTTCGGTCAGCTTTTTGGCAAATTCTGCATAAATACCGGATTGCACATAAATACGGTTGGCACAGACGCAGGTTTGACCATTGTTGCGGAATTTTGCAATGACAGCGCCCTCGACCGCCGCGTCAAGGTCGGCGTCATCAAACACGATGAACGGTGCATTGCCACCTAGTTCCAGCCCTAACTTCTTGATCGTCGGAGCACATTGCGCATACAGCATTGCGCCGATTTCCGTAGAGCCCGTAAAGGTCAGTTTCTGGACGATTGGATTGGATGTCATCTCGCCACCAATCGCGCTGGCCGAACCTGTGAGTACGCTGAAAAGTCCTTCCGGAATGCCAGCACGCTCTGCCAGTACGGCCAGAGCGATCGCGGAGAATGGTGTTTGTGAGGCGGGTTTGAGAACCATGGAGCAGCCGGCGGCAAGTGCTGGGCCTGCCTTTCGAGTGATCATCGCGTTTGGGAAATTCCAGGGCGTTACCGCCGCCACAACCCCAATGGCTTGTTTGACGGTGATAATCCGTTTGTCCGGCGCATGACCGGGCGTGACATCGCCATAAGCGCGTCGAGCTTCTTCAGCAAACCACTCGATGAAACTCGCCCCATAGGCAATTTCGCCCTTGGCTTCCGCCAATGGTTTGCCTTGTTCGGCAGTTAATATCGCGCCCAGATCGTCCTGGTTTTCCATCATGAGTTCATACCAACGACGCAGAATATTGCTGCGTTCTTTCGCGGTTCGCTTGGCCCAGCCATGGCGTGCGACTTCAGCCGCTTCGATGGCCTCCCGAGTTTCATCAGCGCCGAGCTTCGGTAGACGCCCGATGATGTCACCTGTTGCCGGATTGCTTACAGCGATATTATTGTTCGGGTCAAATTCGACCCAGCGGGTTCCTACCAAGGCAGCCTCACGTAGAAGCCCGGAATCTTTCAAGTTAAGCATGTTTGTGTTTTCCTTTTATAAGGTGCAATGATAGGTGTTGCCGCCA
>CAYULV010000181.1:2887-8268 GCA_964445655.1 uncultured Granulosicoccaceae bacterium
TTCAACCTGCTGTAATAACTGTGCGGCAACCGAGATAGCGATCTGCTGCGGTAGTTTTCCATTTATGTTGTCGATACCGATGGGGCATGTCAAACGATTTATCGCCTGTTCTGTTACGCCACGTGCAAGTAGTTTTTTCTTGAATCGATTTCTTTTGCTTTCCGAACCTATCAATCCGCAAAATGCAAAATCCTGTTGTTTAAGTACTTGATGACAAAGTCTCAGATCAAGCTGATGACAATGGGTCATTATCAGTATGTAACAAGCTGCAGTTAAATTTTCTATTTCACACTCGGGCGTATCGGTTTCCACGGTTGAAACGTTTAACGGAACATCTCTGGGGAATATTTTATCTCGAGTGTCAATCCAAGTGATTTCGCAACCTGCATCTTGTAAAATAGAGACTATAGCCTGAGCGATGTGGCCAGCTCCAAACAGCTTCAAACGAAAACTGGATTGATTGATCATATCAAAAAACAATTCGTCTCTTATGTGCGTCGTTATGGGTTTGGTTTGTGATGCCTGAGAGGATGCCGCTATTTGTAAATATTCTTGCGCAAGCGTAAAGGCTTGCCTGTCAATCAGATCACTACCAAGAGTGCCGAATTGAGCAGACTCAGTGACTATCAGCTTGTTCTCAGTAGTCGTATTGGGTAGGTTATCATTGTGTGGCAATGACGAAACAACAACCGCAGGAGTATTGTTCTTGCATAATTGGTCCGTTTTCTTAATCCACGGGGCTGTAGCATCCGCAATAACTTCAAATAGCAATTCTACGACGCCGCCACAACATTGGCCTAACGTTGGCCCTAAAGGATAACGAAATGTCGATTTAAGCTCTACAGACTCTGCTGTCAATAGTTTTCGACCCTGCTCGATAGCCCTATATTCAAGGTGACCACCGCCAATCGTGCCAACACATAGCTCATCCATCACGAGCATTTTGGCTCCTGCCTCTCTTGGTGCTGAACCACGAGTCCTTATAACTGTTACCAATACGCACTTTTTTGTATGGCTGGATTGCGTTTGCAACGCAGTTAACCAGTCATACGAACCTGACGATTGTGATTGAAAATTACTCATCGCTTAATTCCATGCGATTGCAATGCCGTAACTGATGCCAGTATGGCTTCAGGTGTCGCTGGTGCATCAAGTACAGGGTTAATCTTGTAATCAGCCACACTGGCAATGGCATCACGTATAGCAAATAGCACTGAAAACGAAAGTAATAAAGGAGGCTCGCCTGCCGCCTTCGAGCGATATATTGTATCTGCCAGATTCTTGTTGGAAAAAAGACGGGTATTAAATTCTGCTGGGCAGTCATTGATAGCCGGAATTTTATACGTAGACGGCGCATGCGTCATAAGGCGTCCAGTATCATTCCACACCAATTCCTCCAATGTCAGCCAGCCCATTCCTTGTATGAATCCTCCTTCTACCTGGCCAATATCTATGGCTTCATTGAGCGGGTTTCCGACGTCATGAAGTAGGTCGGATCGGAGTAATTTCCATTCACCGCTTAGCGTGTCGATTTGAACTTCCGAAACTGCCGCCCCATAAGCGTAATATTGAAATGGGTTGCCAGTCAGCGTATCACTATCCCAATTCAAACCCGGTGTCGCATAAAAACCATCAGACCAGAGTTGTATTCGAGCGAGATAGGCTTTTGCTACAAGATCATCAAAGTTAATCGATTGCTGCTTGATTGAAACCTTGTCGTTTTCGAAAACAACATCACTCTCAGAGCCATCAAACATTTCAGCTACAAATTCTGCCAATCGAGCGACTATCGTTAACGCTGCTTGCTCTGCCGCTTTGCCGTTGAGATCCGCCCCGGTAGATGCAGCTGTAGCAGATGTGTTTGGTATTTTGTCAGTTACCGTAGCTGTCGCCCGAACACGTTTTATATTTACTCCAAGCGTGTTGGCTACTATCTGCGCAACCTTTGTATGTAAACCCTGACCCATTTCAGTGCCACCATGGTTTACCAAAATAGAGCCGTCGGTATAAATGTGCACCAAGGCTCCGGCTTGGTTGAAATGAACAACATTAAAAGCAATGCCAAATTTAACAGGTGTAAGTGCCAGACCTTTTTTTATAATTTGGCTGCCGCGATTAAATTCGCGCATTGCTTCTTTGCGTCGACGATAGTCACTACTATCCTCTAATTCATCAACCAATTCGTGAATAATATTGTCTTTTATAGTTTGCTGATATGGCGTTACGTTTCTATTGTTTTTTCCATAAAAATTCAGCTTTCTGATATCTAATGGGTCTTTATCAAGTTTGCGCGCAATATTATCCAGAATGTATTCAATGGCGATAGCGCCTTGTGGTCCTCCAAACCCTCTGAAAGCCGTATTCGATTGTGTATTTGTTTTTCCGCATTTGACGGTTATGCTGACATCATCAAGGTAGTAAGCATTGTCAAAATGGCAAAGCGCTCTGGTGGCTACCGGTTGTGATAAATCCGCTGAATATCCAGCGCGAGATACCATTTCAATATCGGCGGCAAGCAAGCGACCATCATCGTCATAACCAACATCATAGTTATAATAAAAGCAATGTCGTTTCCCCGTTGCCATAAAATCATCGTCACGATCGAGTCGAAGTTTGACAGGTTTTTTGTTGCGAAAAGCAGCCACCGACGCAACACATGCAAACAAAGCCGATTGCGATTCTTTTCCGCCAAAGCCTCCGCCCATACGACGAACTTCAACTGTCACAGAATGTGAGGCCAGATTTAGAGTATTGGCAATGTGATGTTGCATCTCGGCGGGATGCTGAGTAGAGCAATACACATGAAAACTATTATCTTCTTTGGGAATGGCGTAAGAGATTTGGCCTTCCAGGTAAAACTGTTCTTGGCCGCCAATATTGAGCTCACCCTTCAGGCGGTGTTTTGACGAAGATAAAGCTTTTTCTGGAGTACCGCGTTTGCAGTGTAGAGGTGGTACGACATACGATTCTTTCTGCTTGGCCTCCTTGGGAGTTAATATAGCGGGAAGCTCGTCATAGGTAATTGCTGCTAGCGGGACAGCTCGGCGCGCTGCCTCGTAACTGGATGCTATCACTGCAAATATCGGTTGGCCTAAACACTGTACCAAACCGTCTGCGAGGATTGGGTCGTCGGCAACAATCGGACCACAGTCATTCGTGCCGGGTATATCTTCGGCTGTAAATACATCGATAACACCAGGTGCATTTTGCACTGCGGATAAATCAATGGATGTGATATTTGCGTGCGCTTTCTGACTTAGGCCCAGCGCGCAATGCAAGGTATTCGTCAACTCTGGAATATCGTCCGTGTAGAGAGCTTCTCCGCTTACGTGTAGTTCAGCTGATTCATGTGGCAGTAGTTTGTTCATTGTTTTGGTTGTCTAGGGTTCTACTGTTACATTTCTACTAAGTACTACTAAATACACTCAATTCATCTTGATTCAATGTCGAGTTTAGATTCGTATCGAGAAAAAAGCGATACAGAAGATTTTGCGCACTTAACATTCTATTGTCACTACTTGCCCGCATGTCACTTAAAGGCTGATAGTCTGAGCTCAAAGCAGCTCTGGCTTTTTCAGCTGTAGCTTCGCTCCAGGTGTTGCCAATTAGTGCATTCTCGCAGGCCGGTGCCCGCTTGGGAGTGGCGGCCATTCCGCCGAATGCTACGATAGCATCTAAAATTTCATCGTCCTTTAATTGGATTGAGAATGCTGCACAAACTGCCGAAATATCAGAGTCAAAACGTTTGGATAATTTGTATGTTCGAAAGAGTTGCCCTCTAACCGGTGCGGGAACTTCTATAGAGATCAGGAGCTCACTTTTATTCAATGCAGTTTTCATATAGTCAAGATAGTAATCCTGCAGTAACATGCTCCGCTCATTTTGGGAGTCACGTAAATGTACAGTCGCACCTAGCGCTATGAGCCATGGCATCGAGTCACCAATGGGTGAGCCATTAGCAATGTTGCCTCCTAATGTGCCTATATTTCGAATGGGTTTGGAAGCAAAGCGATCATGCATTTCTTCAATCTCTGGGTACCAATTGGTCAGTGCTTCATATGCATTGGTCAAAGTTACCCCTGCCCCAATATGAATCGAATTTTCCGTTGATTCTACTTTTTTAAGTTCATCAACCTGGCCGATATAAATAATATTGCCAAGGTCTCTAAACTGCTTGTTTACCCAAAGTCCGATATCAGTGCAACCTGCTAATACTGTCGCATCGGGTAACTCACCTCGTAGTTGAGCGAGTTCTGTTGTTTTTAACGGCGCATGAAATATTGCACCATTACATTCGTACGAAAAAGTCTGTTCCCGTTTGATTTTGAATAGTTTCTCCTTCAAGGCTTGGCGATCAAATTCGTTAACGGGAAGGTCGAACATGGCATGACCAGCTTTTAGAATTGGTTTATACCCTGTACACCGACATAAATTGCCTGTCAATGAGTGCCGTAGAGTTTTATCATTAGGACGTGAGTCAGCTTCGATATGATCGTTATAAACACTCCACAACGACATGATAAAGCCTGGTGTGCAAAACCCGCATTGCGATCCGTGACAGTCAACCATCGCTCTCTGGACTGCGTGTAAATCACCACCGCAGGATTTTCGTAAATACTCTACGGTATAGACCGCCTTGCCATCTAATGCAGGAAGTAATTGAATGCAGGCGTTTATGGTTTTCAGCTCAAGTTCATCACCTTTAAGCTCACCAATAACTACAGTACAGGCACCACAATCCCCTTCATTGCAACCTTCTTTGGTTCCGATCAACTGCAATTCTATGCGTAGAAAGCTTAACAATGTCATCGTGATATCGGCATCGGATACCGCGACATACTCATCGTTTACTAATATTCTAATACTGTTTTCCGGGTCAGATTCTAAACATTGATGATTACTCATAATTGTCTACAAGCCCTACGTATGGAGCCGCAACGATAAGCTTCGACGTTACTTTTTGAAATGCAGCGTGGCTAGGCATAACGGGAGCCTTATATTACGTTCGCTTTCAAAATACTGCCGATCAGCGCGGTGGCAGACGTGTTGCACCGTCCAATCTGATTGTAGTCCCGTTCAGAAACGGATTAGTCGAGATTTGCTCAACCATCAAAGCATACTCAGCCGGGTCTCCCAAGCGCGCGGGAAAAGGAATATTTGCGGTTATCCCCGCCACAACCTCTTCAGGTAATCCCGCCATCATTGGTGTGTTGAATAAGCCAGGTGCTATGGCCATCACCCGAATACCGGCTTGGGCAAATTCACGTGCAGCGGGTAAACACATGGACGCAATTGCACCCTTGGATGCCGCGTAAGCAGACTGGCCCAACTGCCCATCTTGCCAGGCGATAGATGATGTGTTGATGATCACACCGCGTTCG
>CAYULV010000182.1:0-8217 GCA_964445655.1 uncultured Granulosicoccaceae bacterium
GACTCAAGCAAACAGCTTGCTAAGCCGTTTGTCGGAATAGTCACTCAGAGTGTTCGCTCCGGGGACAACATCGAACCAGCTGCCGAGGACTTCCTGATATAAACCGCGGTAGTCGGCCGTGTATTCTGGATCACCGCCAACAAGATTGCTCAGGTCAGGCGCATCACCATACAGGCCACCGCGAACCTGCCCACCGAGAAGCAGATGCGGCGCTGCAGTTCCATGATCGGTACCTCCAGAGTCGTTCTCAGCTGCGCGACGTCCAAACTCGGAATACGTCATGATGACAGTATTGTTCCACTCTCCCATGCGTTTTAGCGCAAATGACATTGAATCCAGACCTTTGCCAAGGCTTGCAAGCAGCAGGGCATGACGTCGCAGCTGATTCTCGTGGGTATCAAAACCATCCAAACGTACGCGATAAACTGGTGTATCAACACCGCCTGCAATCAGTTCAGCAACTGTTTCGAGCTGAGACGAGAAGTTATCGCCGTCAAAGCCTCGCATCTCTGGCAAGCCTTCAAGCTTGCTACTGATATCACTGAGCATGCGATCAAGCAGATCGACCTGAGCACTCACATGGGCAAGGTTTGCCGCCGCCCGACTACCCGACGCTTGAAAATTCGAGAGTTTAGTTATCGATGTTGGCATCGTCATATTGCTTAACTGGGACGCCGAACCGATCGATAACCATCGACCACTATCGCTATTGAAAAGATTCAAGTCACCGCCCACGCTGATACCATGCGCGAGCATCACTTTTCGTCGCAAGCCATGCTCCATTGCATGTGTCATCCAACCCCGGGACTGCACGTCAATTTCACCATCGCCGGCACTCTCCCACAAGGCGATAGACTTGAAATGACTTCGATTCGGTGCAGGGTAACCAAGGCCCTGAACCCAAGCCAAATCACCCTTGTCCCAATGTTTCATGATGGGATCGAGTGCCTTGTGCATGGCAATATCGGCCTGCAGTTTCGTCACCTCGTTTTCCGCCAATGCCAAGCTCGGACGTAACTTGCGATAGAGATCAGAGCGATAAGGCACCAAGGTATTCAAGCCATCGTTGGCACCCGATAGCTCAACCAGTATCAGGCGCTTGGTTTGCACACCTGCAGCTTGAGAGAACAAGGGCATTGAACCGATGCCAATACCAAGACCCAGAATACTTTTGAGAATGTTTCGTCTATTCATCATTAACCGCTAGTACACGTGGTTATCGTAACTGGAAGACGGGAGCATCGAGCAATTGCGAAAGTCGGGTCCCAAACGGGATGGATACATCTTTCGCTTTCGCTTCAACGAGCGGATCATCAAACCCTGGAAGTAACAGCTTATCCAGACTCAAATCCATGGTAAGCATTGCTTGCTCAAGCGCCTTCACATCGCGTATCAGCATCCTCGGTTCCGGTAACGGCTCGCGAGGCCTGCTCGGATTGGCAAATGCGGAATTGACGACAACCGAAGGCGAATCTGCGTAAACCGACTCGTCCAACGCCAGCGTGTTGCTGGCAAACCTTCGCTGCAGAGCCTTGAGTGGTTTGATAAAACGTTGTTTACCACGCCGGGTCTCCTGCATGGTATCCAACAGCACAGGTATGGTTTGCCAAAGGGTATCGATCAATCGTTGCTCGTCGACAGACAGTTCGTCGTAATGGCACCAGTCGCTTCGACTAGCCACGCTATCTCCCAGCTTCTCTCGTAGTGGGAAGTTAAGCGTCAGGATCTCTTTGAAGTGCTCATTCTGCCAGGCGCACTCAGGCCATGCGCGAATGCAGTCTGGCCAACAGTCGTACGAATCGATGCGCAACTCCATGGGGCCATCCTGTCTGGCTTCGACCCGAAAATGAAGGTTGTGAAACTCGCCACGCGGAGTCGTAACATCGGTCAAAGCAAACGCTGCGGCTAGTTTGCCCGATTGTTCGTTTTGGTTTGCCCAAAGCACATGTGCACTGCCTGCCCGGAAACCCGGTAAATTTTCTGCACTCGTCGAATCAAGTACAGGGCGCTGTATCGATAGTTCTCCCGCACAATACAAATTACCTGCATTAGCCCGGCTCTTCGGTATACAGGTACTTTGCTGCGAACCATTGGCGGCCGACATCCACTGTTCGCCGATCCGTACACCATCGACGTAAAGGTTTCGATCCCCATCCGGGCCAGCAAGATCATTGGTAAATCTGATGACTACAGTATCAGTGGCGACAAGAATATCTTTTGGCACCGTAAAACGTTTGAGCTGCCACGCCGCACTGTCGATAGAGTTCAAGCGACCAAACAGCTCTGTATTGTGTCCGCCGGTGAAGTCCTGTTCTTCACTTTCCCAAAGAACATTGTCACTCTGATGCAAAGCAAGCTGAAATCGCACCGGACCACGGTAATCTTCCGCCGCCATACGCAGCAGCACGGTAGGATCACCGTCGGGTTGACTCATCATCGATGTACTCGTTGCCGTCATGGCGTTGGCCGTCATCGTTTGGTCCGCCGCCATCATCTCCTTACCGGCGTGTACATACCGCCCTGATTCAGTCATTGCATCAACTGTGGCATAGCGACTCAGAAGTTTGCCAGGCGTGACAAATGCCTTACCTTCCTGCCAACCGGATACATTACGCGGTGCAAACAGATCGAATCCCAATTCAGCATGCCAAGAAGCAAAATTCCGCCATTGCTGTTTCGGAAATTCAAGCGTTCGCGCAAGTCCAGCGATAAGGTCGATCGGGGATTTGATTATCGCGCCACGATAGTTCACGTCCCAAAACGCATTACTTTCAAGTGTGTATCGATACAAGACTGCGATGTTGTAATCCGAGTCGACAAATCTTGCAGACGCACCAGCCAGCCAGGCCTCATCCACTGGCTCATCACTAATAAAAGCATTCCAGAAACGCGAAGCAAGAAAACGGGCGGCTGCATCTTGCTCGACAATAATATCGACAAGATCATCACCATCGAAATTACCTCGCTGCCCAAACAACACTTTCTCATCACGATCTTGCTGCCAGGGTTGCATCACGAAGGCAAGGTCGTACGATTGACTGACTTTTCGCCCAGTCAATGCACGTGCGGCCTCCTTGACGGTCGCCTCGTCATAATTACCCTCGCCCAGAGAAAAGAGTTCCATCAACTCACGAGCAAGGTTTTCGTTTGGCGCATCCTTGCGGTTGGAATCTGCATTGAGATAACGTAACAAGGCCGGGTCTCTGATCATCTTTTTCAGCAACAGCGGCCATGATCCAAACCCGTGTTCACGAAACGTCTGATTCTGGCGAGCCATTGCCAACGATTGACGATTCAAATCGTAATAGTTAGTCGCAAAGATATCGTGCCAGAACAGCACCATGCGCTCTGTCTGAGGCGAGTCGGTTTGCAAAATATTCAACACCCACCATTGACGAAGCTGTGAAAATTCAGCATCACGTTCGCGACGAAAACGCTTCCGCTCATCCTCATCGAAGTCGCTATTGGCAAAATAATGGGGTACTGGATCCAAGGTCCACGAAGGCATCGGTACCGCAGGCGTCCGTTGTATCCCGTCGATGATTTGGTTTATCGCAGCTGATCGCGACTTTCCAGATAAGCTGATCAGATCAGTAGGTGCAACCCCGATCCCTGTGCGTAAAAGCAGATGGCGCGCATCAGCGTCAGATAACGGTGTACGTAGAGAAGCAAGATCAGTCGCTGGGGACTCAGATGCCTGTAGCACTGAAACCGTAGCCAAACTGATAGTGGCAAGCATCAATAGCTCGAATATTCGGCCAATCCGTCGCATTCGGTGCCTGATAGTCAGTGGCTAGGAGTCAAGCCTACGCAAATTGAGGGCAAATAGAAGTCCGGTTTGCCAAAATGACACGTACAACTCCATGATACAAGCGCTATCACAACTTGCCAATCACACACAGGAGATCATCATGCACTCTGCCTTGACCGGTAAAATCCTCGCTCTGAGCTTGTTCTGGATGTTATCCAATAGTGTTCATGCCGACTCCCCGCTTCAACCCAGTACCCAGTACCAGCCTGACGAAGTGGTCCAAATCGTGATCGAGGCATTGGGCGCCAATACTGAAAGCCAAAACGATGACGGCATAGCAACCGTCTATCGATTTGCGTCTCCTGGTAATCGCGCGAACACTGGTCCGCTGTCACGCTTTACCAACATGATCAAGCGTGGCTTTGGCGACATGCTCAACTTTGTTGAGAGCCGCTATGACCCGGTCGAAATTTCCGGTAATCAGGCAGTGCAAGCTGTATGGCTCACGATGCCTGACGGCACGGAGTTGGGCTATGCGTTTCAGATGGGTAAACAACAAGGCGGCGAGTACGCCGACATGTGGATGACAGAAGGCGTCGTGCCACTAGGTCGCGGACCCAATAGTGGCACTCGAATTTAAGCGGCTATTCAGGTACAGCCACTCCATTAAGACGACACGCCTGTTGCAATGTATTGTGCAACAGGCAGGCAATAGTCATTGGCCCGACACCGCCGGGAACCGGGGTGATAGCGCCGGCAACTTCTGCAGCTGAAGCGTAATCGACATCACCCACTAGACGATTCTTGCCATCTTCTTCGATACGGTTGATTCCTACATCAATGACCGCGGCACCGGGTTTGATCCAGTCACCCGGAATCATACGTGGACGTCCCACAGCAGCGACAAGAATATCGGCCGAGCGACAGACATCAGCAAGATCTTGAGTACGTGAGTGCGCGATGGTGACTGTACAACTCTCTTGCAGCAACAAGGCAGCCATCGGTTTGCCCACAATATTGGAGCGCCCGACGATTACCGCGTTCTTTCCGGACAAACTACCCAGGCGATCTTTCAACATCATCAGACAGCCTAAAGGTGTACAAGGGACCACACCATCCCCACCGGTGTTGAGCAATCCTACATTCATCAAATGAAAACCATCAACGTCCTTGGCATAGCTGATTGAATTGATCACCTTCATCTCATCGATCTGTTTGGGCAAAGGCAGTTGTACAAGAATGCCGTGTACCGTCGTGTCGTTATTCAATTGCTCAATCAAGGCGAGTAAATCAGCTTCACTGGTATCAATATCGAGTTTATGTTCAATTGAGGCCATACCGGCTTCAACCGTTTGTTTACCCTTGTTGCGAACATAAACCTGACTAGCGGGATCCTCACCAACCAACACCACAGCAAGGCCAGGCACGATACCGTGTTCACTTTTCAAACGGGCAACCTGCGTCGCCAGGCTGGCTCTAAGCCGTTCGGCAAACGCCTTTCCATCGATCCTGTTGTCCACGCTGCTTCCTCTTGTCGATTTCAGGCCGCATTAAATCACGAAGTGTAGGTTTTTTGCGATGCAATCCGTCAATTAGGACGCTCAACCGAGAGAGACGTGTCCAATCACTGCAGAAGCGGTATGGTTCCGGTATGGTTTACACTTCATTAAAGCAGTTTGACACGTGCCCATGAAATCATCGACCCACTCATCTGGCGTAATCTCTGTCATTGCTCTAGCGTTGATGATGATGCTAGCGAGCGCTTGCAGTTCCTCGTCCAGTAACGACCCGGCTGCACCCGCTACAAACCCGATCGATGATGTCCTCGTTGAACCGGAAACACCCGCCATCCCGTCCGAGCCTGAAGCTCCAACAGATCCGAACACCCCAACTGAACCCGAAGCGCCAGCAGAACCAATCACACCATCTGAACCCGAAGCGCCAGCAGAACCAATCACACCATCTGAACCCGAAGCGCCAGCAGAACCAATCACACCATCTGAACCCGAAGCGCCCTCAGAACCAACGACACCATTGGAACCAGAGGACCCAACCGTACTGGTACCTCCGGTTGATGCAAATTCAGCGCTCGGTCGTTTACTCGATGGCATTCACCGACAAGTGGAAGCCACGCTTGTCGATCTGAATCGAAGACTGAGTTCAGGCATCCTGTTGACCGAACAACAAAACCAATGTCTCGGAAGCTTTGACCCGGGAGTCGGCGAGTCACTCACGATGATCAACTGCGAGCAGCCTTTAGCGACTGACGAGATTGCCATCTTCGTCGAACGAGCCAGCTTCTTTAATACCTCTGCTTGTCAGGAAGATCTTTTCAACGGTAGTGGCAATAGCTGCGTCGTGATGCAGGCTCGCATCACGCTACCCACCACGTTTGAAATTACCGACAATAACGACGGTGGCGATATTTTCGTACCTCAGCGTCCACAACCTGTGGCTGGCGCAGAAATTTTCTTTGCCATCGAAGGGACACAACTTAGAGTCGAAAACAATCCGTCGCCGCTAACCGGATTTTTTCGCTGCGACTATGATCTCGAAACGGGCCTTGCTGACGGCACCAGTCCAATTACAAACTGCGACGAGATCGTCTCAAGTATTGCGGACCGATTCGACGCACTGAGACCTCCTGCCATTGACGACACACTGTAAATACACTCAAGCAGGAGTCAGTCTCTAACCGTTTACCGGTATGTTACGCGCACCTTGGCTGATATCAGTGATCGCGACCTTGACCGTCAGCACACCATTTTCGCAATTAGCATTGATGGCATTTTCGTCAGCGCCTTCTGGCAAAGTGAACTGACGGCAGAATTTTCCCGAAGGTCGTTCGCTACGAGCGTCCGACGACGACTCACGATTTCCCGAAATCGTCAGCACCCCTTGACGCACAGTCACCTGTATTGCCTCGGAGGCAACACCCGGCACATCCATCTGCAACGTGTATTCGGTCTCTCCTGTCGAGACATCAGCCAATGGATACCAGTCCTGAACTGTGTTCGATGTTGACGATGCAAAATCTCTTGCCCAATCCCCCTCGATAAATCGTCCAAACTCGTTCTGGATACGTTTCAGGGTATTGGCATCCAGGAATTGTTCAAAGCCTTGCGAACGCATAATTACTCTCCGATAAGGCCGGTCACACGCCTGCCATCAATCATAAGCTGCGTACGGCGAAGGTCTTTTTCAAGTCTGCGGACACAGGCGAGTTCACGTTTCAGCGTAGATCTGAGCCACGCCCAGCAACGCTGGATGCGGGGCGGCAATCACAAAGCTCGGGATTTTTTCCAGATAGTGGCTCATGCGTCCCTTGGCCTCGAACTGTTCGCGAAAGCCGGACTGAATGAAGGTATCTCCCAGCTTCGGCACGATGCCGCCTCCAATATAGACCCCGCCTTCGGCGCCAAGAGACAACACCAGATTTCCAGCACACGAGCCCAGCAGCTCACAAAAAATCTGCACCACTTCCGCGCAAATCGGATCGCTGCCATTGCAGGCGCGCTCAGTGATCTCTGCAGGAGTCAGTTCCAACGGACCGAGTCCATCGATTTCGCGCAAAGCGGACTGCAGATTGATCAAACCTGGCCCGGAAAGCGCTCGCTCTGCAGAGACATGGCCAAAGCGTTTTTTCAATACTGCATGAATTTCATATTCACGCGGGGTACGCAAACCAAGCGATACATGTCCCCCTTCGCCCTGTAAAGCGGTGTAATGCTGACCACAGGGAACCAGACCCGACACGCCAAGACCAGTGCCAGGCCCGATGACGGCGATAGCAGCGTTTGGCTTCTTTTCGCCCCCACCTACCTTGATGATGTCGGCAGCATTCAAATGGGGCACAGCCCTGGCCAGCGCGTTGAAATCATTGACAACGTGCAGCTTCTCGAGCCCAAGCGTATTCTCAGTTTCGCTGATGGAGAATGACCAGGAGTTGTTGGTCATCTTCATCACATCACCGAGCAATGGGTTGGCTACGGCAATCGCAGCCGAGCGAACATCGATGATGTGTTGATGCTCTAGATAGGCCTGTATCGCGTCAACCAGACCGCTGTAATCCTTGGTAGGTAGAGTCTGCGTCTTGTGAGGGCGATTGTTTTTGTCGAGAATGGCAAATCGCGCATTCGTACCACCTACATCGCCGACCAGCCGGTTGCCCTTCATTTTGACTCTAAAAACAATCCGGTTGCGTGATTGAGCTAATGAGCAAGTTGGCGGAGAGAGAGGGATTCGAACCCTCGATACGCTTTAAAACGTATACTCCCTTAGCAGGGGAGCGCCTTCAGCCACTCGGCCACCTCTCCGTACCTGCCGCCCGTCTATCAGTAATTTCTACACAAAAAACCAGAGTACAAAAATTACCGGTCGTGACAGGACGATTCTTCAGGTTGTTGCAAGTTGGCGCGCCCGGAAGGATTCGAACCTCCGACCGCCTGGTTCGTAGCCAGGTACTC
>CAYULV010000183.1:0-2116 GCA_964445655.1 uncultured Granulosicoccaceae bacterium
GTGGCATTAAAATTCGCGATAACGAACCCGTCTCTCATCGAATTTCAGTCATACGGAGCAGCGCTTGTCGTTGTGTGCTTGAATACTACTACTCTACGCGTTTGACAAGGCTAACGGGCTCCATGCCAGCAAGTGAACACAATCTTATCTGGGTCGATCTGGAAATGACTGGGCTAGATCCGGAAAAAGACACCGTTATTGAGATCGCCACGATCGTCACCGATGCGGAGCTCAATACCCTGGCGACCGGTCCCGTCATCGCTATCCACACCGACGATGCTCGCCTTGCGGCGATGGATGAATGGAATACCACACACCATACGGAGTCAGGCTTGCTGGAGCGCGTACGCGCCAGCACAGACTCTCTGGCATCCGCGTCCCGCGACACAGTCGATTTTCTGAGTGACTGGGTGCCTGAGGGCAAGTCACCGATGTGCGGCAACAGCATCTGCCAGGACCGTCGCTTCATGGTGCGTCATATGCCACAGCTGGAAGCCTACTTTCACTATCGCAATATCGACGTCAGTACGATCAAGGAGCTGGTCAAGCGCTGGAATATCAAAAGCGGTATGGGATTCAAAAAACAAAACACGCATCTGGCACTCGATGACATACGCGAGTCGATCGGCGAGCTTGCCCACTATCGTGAGCATGTGTTTTCGCAGTCAACTTAAAGATAATTGACCACGTTACCCGGTCAACTCAACGGAGTGCGTTGCGCGAAGGCAACCGACAAGGTACCGCCATCAGCAAACTCCAGTTCACTGCCAACAGGTACACCGCGCGCAATCTGTAACACCGATACCTGATGTCGCGCTGCCATTTCACCGATGTAGCGGGCGGTGGCCTGCCCTTCAATCGTCGGGTTTGTCGCCAGAGTGATTTCATCAATGCCGCCTGCGGCAAGTCTTTCTTCCAGAAGATCCAGCCCCAGATCTTTGGGCCCAACGCCATCAAGCGGTGACAAGTGGCCTAACAACAAAAAATACCGACCTTTATAATCGGTTGAACGGTCGATCGCCAACACATCCGCCGGGTTTTCAACGACACATATTTGTGACGATAGCCGCGCAGGATCGGTGCACCAGCGACACAAAGGTTGTTCAGTGAAGATGCGGCAATCCTGGCAATGCTGCACACGGCTCATCGCGTCGAGTAGCGTTTGACCCAGACGCGCAGCGTTGTCACGATCACGTTGCAACAGATGCAGCGCCATTCGCTGCGCCGATTTCGGCCCGACACCCGGTAAACAACGCAGGGCGTCGATCAGATCTTCAAGTAATCCGCTTGCAGCCATTAAAACGGAAGCTTCATGCCCGGTGGTAGTTCCATGCCGCTGGTCAGGCCACTCAAACGATCCTTGGACGCATCGGCCAAACGATGCGAGGCATCATTAACGGCGGCGGCGAGCAAGTCTTCGAGCATTTCCTTGTCACCGGCATCACCAACTAGCGAGTCGTCAATCGTGACTTTGCGCAGCTCATGCGCGCCGTTCATGACCACCTTCACCAGGCCACCACCGCTTTGGCCCTCGATTTCCATCGTGGCAATTTCTTCCTGCGCCTTCTGCATGTCTTCCTGCATCTTTTGCGCTTGCTTCATCAAATTCCCGATACCGCCTTTCATGTCGATGACCTCGTAAATGATTGTTTAGAGTTGTTCAGGATTTGGGTTCGATGCTGGCCGCATCAATCTGACCATCTACCTGTTGCACGAGACTTTGCACCAGTGGATCCCGATCAATGGAATCCCGCGCCGCCTCAAGTTCCGCTGCCTGAGCCGCTTCATCGAGTCGTGCCGGTGTCGCTTCAAGTTTGGTAGCTGTTATCTGAATGGCCAGTTTCCTTGACTGCCCGGACCAATCGTTTACAGCAGATTCAAGCCGGGAGGCAAAGCGTGCGGTATTTAAATGTTCTGCGTTTTCTTCAAGCTGCAAAGTCATGCTTGAATCAGTGATTGATTCCAACAAACAGTTGTTGGCCAATTGTCGTGGCATGCCAGAGACATCAAGCTCTTTGACAATCTCGGGCCAATCCTCGGGAGTCAACTTTAATAGACTGCTGTTTGCTTTTGGCGCTGGTGTTGCGGGTACTACGCGAGACGCACCGCCTGCCTC